>NZ_VPCP01000034.1:0-33317 GCF_013418145.1 Acinetobacter sp. YH12201
GAGAAAGCCCATATAAATGGGTAGAGTACAAGTTGCTGTAGAAGCATTTTTAATTCGTCTGATCACAGATACTTTATAAAGTATTTTAATACTTTTTTGAATCCGTCAATGCGTAAGTCCTATATATATAGGTTTTTAAGAAATTAAATCTCTTTTATTTGTAAGTTAATTTTTATTTGAAAACAATGATGTGCTTTTTATTTTAATTTTTTGTTTTTAAATGATTTTTTATTTAATCTGGATTATAGAAAAGCCATTATTGAACTTCTTTTATCAGTGCCTTTGTTCTGCCGATGAGGGTAAAACCAAGAGAGAGACAGGACTTATGAAAGAAATCTCTTGTGTTGAGGTTTAATTTTATTGCTCATGGTATTAGGGTAAGAATGCCATACTATTACCTCATGGTCGTATGATTATTAAATTGAATCGCTATCACAAAAACCAGAAAAAATAGAGTAATAGAGGAGTAGGTATGGCTGAACAGCATGGGCATAATCATAGTCATGCAGTGGTGACGGAAGCGAATGCCAAAAAGCTGACCTTTGCCCTGGCGCTCACCAGCATTTTTCTTATTATTGAAATCATTGCAGGTTTTATCACTCAAAGTCTGGCACTGCTTTCTGATGCAGCCCATATGTTTACCGATGCGGCAGCCTTGGCGATTGCCTTGGTGGCGATCAAAATCGGCAAAATGCCGGCAGATGATAAAAGAACTTTTGGCTATCAGCGTTTTGAAATCCTGGCAGCCTTGTTTAATGCCTCGATGCTATTTGTTGTAGCGATGTACATTTTGTTTGAAGCTTATCAGCGTTTTAGCCATCCACCTGAAATTCAAAGTCTGGGCATGCTGGTAGTTGCGGTGAGTGGCTTAATGATCAACCTGATTTCTATGCGGATTTTATTTTCCAGCGCCACAGAAAGTTTGAATGTTAAAGGGGCTTATCTGGAAGTTTTAAGTGATGCTGTGGGTTCGATCGGCGTGATTATGGGCGCAGCAATCATCTATTTCACTGGCTGGATGTGGGTAGATACCTTAATTGCGGTGTTGATTGGTCTCTGGGTATTGCCAAGAATCTGGATTTTACTCAAACAAAGTATCAACATTCTGCTGGAGGGAGTTCCGGAAGAAATTGATATTGAGCAGTTACGTAATGACCTTTTGGCGTTAAAGGATGTGGAAAATATCCATCAATTGAAGGTATGGGCCATTAGTTCCAGAAATGTCCATCTGACGGTGCATCTTTATGCGCCTCAGGCAGATCGCACGCTGTTATATCAGCAAGCTTTGGAGATGTTGCAGCATCAGCATGGTATTCGGGAAATCACGCTACAGATTGAAGATTATGAATGTGGAGTGCATTCATCCTGTCATCGCCATGATGATCACGAAGAACATTCACCTCATCAGGAAGATTCACACCAGCACTGAAACTGATGTGAAATCGAATCTATTTTAGATTTCCCATTCGTGATTACATTCACGGCACTTCCATTTCTTTTGCGATTGCATAAAGCCTTGCATGGAAATTTTAAAATCTGGCAGGTCGCGGTAAAACAGGAAACCGGCGATAACGCAGATTATAAAGGCCACTACGGTTGCAACTTGTAGGGTAGAGCCTGCACCATCGCCAAAAATCCACATCGCAATACTAATTAAAACCAGCAGTAATAAGATAAATACTGCGGGAATAAGAAAGACCAGGCTTTTAGGAACTACAGGTCGTACTGCAGGGCTACCGGCTTGAGCGACAGGCATAATTTTAGGGCTTTGGCATTTTGGGCAACGGTATTGCATTACAACTCCATCATTTTAATTTATCGCTTATTTTAATCGGAATGACACAGAAAGCAAAAACAGCGCAAATAAAAGTTGATAAAAGATTGAGACAATAAAAAACCCAAGTCGCAATGCTTGGGTTTTTTATCAGATCAGCATAACGATATTATGATGATCTTGAATATGGCGTCCCTACGGGGATTCGAACCCCGGTTACCGCCGTGAAAGGGCGATGTCCTAGGCCTCTAGACGATAGGGACAATTGAGGCAACACAAAAAAAGGTGGAACTTGGTGGAGTCAAGGAGGATCGAACTCCTGACCTCTACAATGCCATTGTAGCGCTCTACCAACTGAGCTATGACCCCAGTTTGTGTGAGCGCAATATTAGGGGTATTGCGCTCACACGTCAACTATAAAATCAATTATGCTTCATCAACTGCATTATTTTTCGGCAATTTTAAGCTTTCATTGAGTTTTTCCCAGATTTTTGCTTCTTTTTTACTCGGTCCGCCAACAATTTCCAGAGCATGACGTAAGCGTGCGAAAGTTAAGTCAGGCCCAATCGTCACCATCGATTGCATGACTGGGGTTGAACTGGTTGAACCGGCAATGGCAATAAAGAAGGTGGGCATAAAGTCACGCAGCTTAATTTCCATCTGGTTGGCCAAGTCCATTAAGGTTTGACTCACCGTGTCATTATTCCAGGTGAACAGGCTTTCCAGACGCCAAATGGCGAACTGCAAGCTTTGACGAACCTGTTCTTCAGACAATTTTTTGCTTTCAAACTGTTCTTTGCTGATGCTTGGGAACTGGTTGAAATAGAAACCAGCCCAGTTCACTGCTTCAGAAAGCAGGTTGATACGCGGCTGAATGGCAGCAGCAATGTCTTCTAGGGTATTGCGGTCAGATTTCCATGCTAATAAAGTATTTAACAGCTCGGCAGGCGAGAGCGCTTTAATCCATTGACCGTTGAGCCAGTTGAGTTTTTCCACATCAAAGATCGGACCGCCGAGGGATACACGCTTAATGTCGAAATGCTCAATCATTTCTGCCAAAGTGAACTTTTCACGTTCATCTGGCATTGACCAGCCCATACGACCTAAATAGTTCAACAAGGCTTCAGGTAACACACCAATGTCTTTGTAGTAATTGATAGAGGTTGGGTTTTTACGCTTAGACAGTTTTGATTTGTCCGGGTTGCGAAGTAATGGCATATGACCCAGTACTGGCATTTCCCAGCCAAAGTATTGGTAGAGCAACTGATGTTTTGGTGCCGATGGTAACCATTCCTCACCACGGAAAACGTGAGTGATTTGCATCAGATGGTCATCAACAACATTGGCAAGATGGTAAGTCGGTAAACCATCGGTTTTGAGCAAAACTTGCATGTCGACTTGTGCCCAAGGAATTTCAACTTCCCCACGCAGTAAGTCGTTGACTTTACAAATGCCTTCTTCAGGTACTTTCATACGAATTACGTGGGGCTCACCTGCGGCAAGGCGACGCTGCACTTCCTCTGCCGACAGCTTTAAACCACGACCATCATAACGTGGCGTTTCACCACGTGCCTGCTGTTCGGCACGCATTTGATCCAGTTCTTCTGGTGTTGCGAAGCAGTAGAAAGCATGACCTTTTTCTACCAGTTCCAAGGCATATTGTTTATAGATGCCCATACGTTCGGATTGACGGTACGGTGCATGTGGACCGCCCACATCCGGGCCCTCTGACCAATTTAAGCCTAACCAGCGTAATGAATCTAAAATCATTTTTTCAGATTCAGGGGTTGAGCGCAGTTGGTCGGTATCTTCAATACGAAGAATAAATTCACCGCCATGCTGTTTAGCAAAACATAAGTTAAACAAGGCAATATAAGCAGTGCCTACGTGTGGAAAGCCAGTAGGAGAAGGCGCAATACGAGTACGAACAGTCATAACCAATATTTTTCAGAATGTGAATGAAGGCTATTATAACGAAAAAGCCTAATCACTTAATGTTAAATTCAACATTGAAATGATTAGGCTAGATAGGAACTTCTAAAGGGGAATAAGTTCGCTGTTGAGTTAAGAGCTGCTTTGAGGGAAAAGTGCTTGCACAAAACGGCTGAATTTCTGGTTTTGAGCAGCAAAGAAGCTTTGAGTTGGTGCCACTTTAATTTCGGTCAACATCTTTAAATCGTTATCGGCACGTAACGTATTTCCACCTTGCTTTTGCTGTTGCAGGGCTTTTTCAATCAATGAAGACTTTTCAGGAGCTAAAGTTACTTTGGCTTCGCTACTTTTGATTGCCGCTGCATGTCCCATCTGAGCCATAAACCCTAAAGTTAAACTTAAGCTAAGCGCTTGTATAATTGCTGTATATCTCATTCCCACATCCCCCTTTTTTTCCGGTGCTGGAATTTTATATATTGTTTTAATCCGATGAGCGAGTACCATTTAACCATACAAAAAAATACAAAAGTAGAACTAGCTCACACTTTTTTACAAAATAATAAATACTTGTAAATATTGTGCTCTTTGTATCAAAAAAATATGGAGACAACATGAAGAATCAGGAAAAACAACAAGCTGTAGATTTATGCTGATATTTTTTAGTACTAAAAGTGCATTTTAAAGCATTTTTATGGATATCTTTAAAACCGATTTTTAATCAATAAAATATTATAAGTTTATGATTGTTAAAAATATTTATGATTTATATAGTGTCCTCATTGTTAAATAAAAGTTAAATAAGAGTGTTACACATGAAAAAAATAATCGCCTCTGCTCTTTTGGTATTGCTTGGGGGAATAGGGACACAGAGTTTTGCCGCGAAAGATTTCCTGAATGTGTCTTATGATCCGACCCGTGAGTTTTATCAGGAATATAATCGGGCCTTTGGTGCGTATTGGAAACAACGTACCGGACAGGACATTAATTTCAAGCAATCTCATGGCGGTTCAGGTAAACAGGCACGTTCCGTGATTGATGGTTTGCAGGCTGATGTCGTGACCCTTGCTCTAGCCAACGATATTGATGAAATTGTAAAGGCAGGCCTGATCCATAAAAACTGGCAAAAGCAGTTTCCGAACAATTCTGCACCGTATACCTCGACTGTGGTTTTTCTGGTTCGCAAGGGTAATCCCAAAAATATTAAAGACTGGAACGATTTAACCAAGCCGGGTGTGGAAATTATTACGCCAAATCCGAAAACCGGCGGTGCACCACGCTGGATTTACCTGTCTGCATGGGGCTATGCATTAAAACAGCCGGGTGGAAATAATGTTAAAGCACGGGAACTGGTGAAAAAACTGTATGGCAATGTCAAAGTACTGGATTCTGGCGCACGTGGCTCTTTAACCACTTTTGCAGAACGTGGTATTGGCGATGTGCTGCTGTCTTGGGAAAATGAGGCCTTGCTGGCGACTCAAGGCTTGGGCAAAGATAAGTATCAGATTGTCTATCCATCCATTTCAATTCTGGCTGAGCCATCGGTGGCGATAGTCGATAAAAATGTCGATAAGGATGGCAACCGTAATTTGGCTAAAGGTTATCTCAACTATTTATATTCGCCAAAAGGGCAGGAGCTGGCCGCACAGCATTTCTTCCGTCCGCGCAATTCCCAAGCGGCAGCGAAATATGCTGCGCAATTTCCCAAAATCAAACTATTTACCATTGGTGATGTGTTTGGTGGATGGGCCAAGGCACAGAAAACCCATTTTGTGAATGGGGCCATTTTTGATCAAATTTATAGTGAAAAGAATTAAGCCAGATTTTCGATAAAAAAGTTAAAACGGATAAATTATTATCCGTTTTTTTCATATCCAATCCATAAAAATCTATATATTTTGAATAAGTATAATGTTATCGTCATTTTTCTATATAAAACAGTAGATTAAGTAGAAAAACCTTTTATCTTAATTGGTTATGCCTAAGTTTGATGAATTGCGAATTATGACTTTATTTCATATAGTTAGCATTAATGAAGATAATTGATCTGTATGTCATGAAAACTCAATTTAAAGCCTTATTCAGTGCAGCGTTGCTTGCTACCGGCATGGCTTTTACTGTAACTTCTGCTCAGGCGGCAGAACGTGAATTTCTAAATGTATCTTATGATGCAACGCGTGAATTCTATGAAGAATTCAACAAGTCTTTTGGTGCTTACTGGAAAGAACGTACCGGCCGTACTGTCAATTTTAAACAGTCGCATGGTGGTTCAGGTAAACAGGCACGTTCCGTAGTGGATGGCCTAAAAGGCGATGTGGTGACTCTGGCTCTTGCCAATGATATTGAAGAAATCGTCAAGTCCGGCCAGATTCAACGGGGTTGGCAAAAAGAGTTCCCGCATAACTCTGCGCCTTATACTTCCACCATCGTATTTATGGTGCGTAAAGGTAATCCAAAGCATATTAAAGACTGGTCTGACTTAACCAAACCAGGCGTACAGATTATTACCCCGAACCCGAAAACAGGCGGTTTACCGCGTTGGGTATACTTGTCGGCTTGGGGATATGCACTGAAACAACCGGGGGGTAATGAAGCCAAAGCCAAAGACTTCGTCGGTAAAATGTACCACAACGTTAAAGTGATGGACTCGGCTGCACGTGCTTCAATGACTACTTTCGCGGAACGTGGTATTGGTGATGTGTTATTGACCTGGGAAAATGAAGCCTTGGTGACTCAAAAAACTTTGGGCAAAAACAAGTTTGAAATTGTCTATCCGTCCATGTCTATTTTAACTGAACCATCAGTTGCAATCGTAGATAAAAATGTAGAGAAAGATGGCAATAAGTGGTTAGCCAAAGGTTATATCAATTACTTGTACTCACCATTGGGTCAGGAAATGGCAGCAAAATACTACTATCGTCCCCGTAATCCTGACGTGTTGGCTAAATATTCTGCGCAATTCCCGAAACTAAAAACCTTTACCATTGATGAGGTATTTGGTGGTTGGGCTAAAGCACAACAGACCCATTTTGTGAATGGTGCGATTTTTGACCAGATTTATAATAGCAAACGTTAATTCTGTGTGATCTAAAAAGCCAATCCTTTGTGATTGGCTTTTTTATTTTGAATGAAGCATAAATTTAAAAAAGATGAGTAATAGTTCTCTATTTTTATTGGTTCAGCAAAATTTGTTTCAATATCCCCAAAAACGGTTTTCTCTATGAAAAGTAATATTTCCCTACAAAAAGTCGTTTGGAGCTTTGTTAAAACAAGGTAATAATGTGCAGTTACATTTTTCCTAGTATTGATTGAACCCTTATGTCGCATATTTCTGTATTACTTCACGAAACTGTTGATGCCTTGTTGGCAGATCGCAATACAGGAATTTATGTCGATGGGACTTTCGGTCGCGGCGGTCATACCCGTTTATTGCTGTCTAAGTTAGATGAAAATGCACGTGTTTATGCCTTTGATAAAGATCCGCAGGCTTTGCAAACAGCGGCACTCTTGGAGCAGGAAGATTCACGTTTCAAGATTATTCATGCCAGCTTTGCCGATTTAAAGCAGGAGCTGGAAGCGCTGGGGGTCGACCAGGTGGATGGGGTGATGGCGGATTTAGGCGTGTCATCTCCACAACTCGATCAGGCGGAACGTGGCTTTAGTTTTATGAAAGATGGGCCACTGGATATGCGTATGGATAATTCGCAAGGTCCAACGGCGGCCGAGTGGCTGGTGCATATTGAAGAAGAAGCCCTGGCAAATATTATTTTTCAGTATGGTGAAGAACGTTATAGTCGCCGTATTGCCAAAGCCATTAAAGCTGCCGGTTATATTGAAACCACGGCTCAACTGGCAGAGATCGTAAAGGTTGCCCATCCGAAATGGGAAAAAAATAAACATGCGGCAACTCGAACTTTTCAGGCTATCCGTATTGCCATTAATAAAGAATTAGATGATATTGAAGCTTTCTTGCCACAGGCTGTGGAAGTTTTAAAACCTGAGGGACGTTTGGCGGTGATCAGTTTCCATTCACTGGAAGACCGTTTAATTAAACAATTTATTCAAAAAGAATCGACTTTAGCGGAAGATACCAGTTGGGGATTACCACAAAAGCGGGAAGATACCCGTCGTTTAAAGAAAATTTCCCGAGTCCGTGCCAGTGAAGAAGAGGTGAAGGCCAACCCTCGTTCTCGTAGTGCATGGCTTAGAGTTGCAGAGCGCTTAGCTTCAAAAGGCGAATAATGAAAACTGAAGTTGTTGAAAAGAAAACTGACAAAAAACCGATGAAAAAATTCATCAGTTATATCGTTTTACTGCTGTTGGTCTTTGTCAGTGCAATCATGGTGGTATTTCAAGTGTTTGAATATCGTCATGACTACCGCGAACTCAGTTCTTTTATGCGGGAAAGGGATGATCTGAATGCAGAGTGGGGGCGTTTGCTGATTGAGCAACAAACCTTTGGTGCGACGGCACAGATTGGCACGCGTGCGGTAACGCAATTGCGCATGTATTCGCCTCCTGCAGCACAGACGGTTGTAATTGCTTTACCAATGACTTCAGAAGATAACAAATAGGGCTAGCTGTAATTATGGTGGACAAAAGAACAACACAGGCAACACGTAAAAAGCAGCAGCCGATTAGTGAGAAAAATGCCCTCAGTGTAGACATGTGGCGTTTTTATTTGATGTGGAGCGTGGTGTTACTCTGCTTTCTGGCCTTGGTGAGTCGTGCATTTTATGTACAGGTGATCAATAAGGACTTTTTGCAAAACAAGGCCAATGCCAATATTTTGCGAACTGAAAAAATTAAGGCGATGCGTGGTGTCATCTATGACCGTCATGGTGTACCTCTGGCCATCAGTACGCCAGTGATGAAGGTGGTGATTGATCCGCGTGACTATTTTGAAACCAAAAAACAGTTTGACGAGATTACTGCTGAACTGGCCAAAGATCCCAATAATCGCAAACTGAAACGCCAGTTACCCGATAAAAACCTCAATCTGGATGAGCTTGCTGATGCAGTGGGCATCGACCGTGCCGAGCTGAAAAAGAAAATGAACGACAAACCTCGTTCACGTTATCTGGTGCTGCAAAAAGAAATTCCACCCCAGCAGGCGGAACTGATTGCCAAGCGTGAGTTCCAGGGGGTTTATACCGAGAAAAACTATAAACGTTACTATCCGCAGCCGCAGCCTAATGCCCAGATTATTGGTTTAACCAATAGTGAAGGCGTGGGGATTGAAGGCCTGGAGATGCAGCTGAATAAGGCTTTGTCTGGTCATGATGGCGAACAGCAGATTGTGCGTGATAAAAAAGGCAACCGTTTTAAAGATCCTGAAATTATCAAGGAAGTCGAAGCCGGAGAGAATATCACCTTAAGTATCGATTCACGGCTGCAATATATTATGTACCGTGAGCTGACTGCTGCCGGTGTGGCCAATAATGCCCGCTCTGCAACCGCGATTGCGGTAGATGTTAAAACTGGTGAAATTCTAGCCATGACCAGCTGGCCTTCATATAATCCCAACGATAAAAAGAGTCTGGCCAATAAAGATGCCATGCGTAACCGCGGTGCAGTCGACTCGTTTGAGCCGGGTTCTACCATGAAACCGCTGACCGTAGCGATGGCGCTGGAAAGTGGCAAATATACCGCGAACTCTGTCGTCAATACTTCGCCGGGCAGTATGCGTATTGGTAACCATACCATCCGTGATACGCATAACTATGGCGCACTGACCCTAGGCGGCATCATCCAGAAATCTTCCAACGTGGGTGTGGCAAAAATTGCCTTGTCACTGCCTTATGCAACCTTACCGACTTTCTATAAACGCGTAGGTTTGGGGCAGCGTTCTGCGGTGAAATTCCCGGGTGAAAGTGCGGGTCTGATTTTGCCGCCAAGCAAATGGAATGTCTCTGAAGTAGGTACCATGGCCTACGGGTATGGTCTGAATGCGACCGTGCTGCAAATTGCCGATGCTTATGCCATGATTGCCAATAAAGGGGTCAAAGTCCCTTTAAGCTTATATAAATTAGAACAGCCACCGAAAGGCGAACAGATTATTGATGCAAAAATTGCTGAACAGGTTTTGCTGATGATGGAAGCTGTGACCTTGCCGGGTGGTACAGCACAACAGGCGAATATTCCAGGTTATCGTGTGGCGGGTAAGACCGGTACTGCGCATAAATTACGTGCAGACCGTAAAGGTTATTCAGATAGTGAGTACCGTGCGCTGTTTGCCGGTATGGCGCCGGTCAGTGATCCGCGTTTGGCGATGGTCATTGTGGTGGAAAACCCGAAAGGGCAATATTATGGCGGTCTGGTGGCCGCGCCAGTGTTTGCACGTGTGATGCAGGAATCCTTACGTTTGATGAACGTGCCTTTAGATAAACCTTTAGATACTCCCAAAATCCAGTAACAGGTGATAAATGTCGATTACATTTCAAGATATCTACCATACTGAGAAAACCGCTGGATGGATGAGCAAGCCATTCACTGGCTTTAGTTTAGATAGTCGTAAAGTTGACGCAGGGCAAATTTTTATTGCCCTGACTAGTTTTTCTCAGCCTGAAAAAACCTTGCAGTTTGCCCAATCGGCTTTGGCAAGGGGGGCTCTGGCTGTGGTCAGCGAAACAGAGTTAGGTCTGGAAAATAGTATAGTGGTAGCGAATGTCCGTCATTTGATGGGACAGTGGCAAAAACAGTATTTACAAGCGACCAAAGCTGTAAATGCCGCGCGCATTATTGCAGTGACAGGAACCAACGGTAAAACCACCATCTCGCGTTTAATTGCTGAACTGCTGATGTTGCAAGGCAAGAAATGCGCCGTGATGGGAACCACCGGTAACGGTATTTTACCGAATCTGGAAGCCTCTACGCATACTACGCTGGATGCTTTGCAGCTGCAAAATGCCTTACATGAATATGCGCAGGTCGGTGCTGAATTTGCAGCGATTGAAGCCAGCTCGCATGGTCTGGAACAGGGGCGTTTAAATGGCTGTGATATCGAAATTGCGGCATATAGTAACTTGAGTCGCGATCATCTGGATTATCACGGAACGCTTGAAGCTTATGCTGAAGCCAAGTCGCGATTATTTAAATTTTCCAGCTTGAAAGTAGCCATTATCAACATGGATGATGAACATGCACAGGTCATGATTGATGCTGCCCAATCAAATCCGACCCAACCGAAAATCCTTACTTACTCGACCACTAAGACAGCTGACTATCGGGTTGAAAATATTCAATATAGTTTAAACGGTGCGTACTTTAAACTGATCACTGCGGATGGTGAATTTGAAGTCAACAGCCCATTGCTGGGCCATTTTAACGTAGAAAATCTTGTGGCGAGTCTGATTGCTGCACAGCAGGCTGGCTTTAAGCTAAGCGATTTGATTGCAGTTGCAGCACAACTGAAAGGTGCGCCGGGTCGTATGCAGGTCATTCGTGATGGCGAGCGCCTGTTCGTAGTGGATTATGCCCATACGCCGGATGCCCTGATTCAGGTACTGACCACCTTAAAACGCCATGTAGTGAAAAATTTATGGGCAGTCTTTGGCTGTGGTGGCGACCGTGACCGTGGCAAGCGTCCATTGATGACTCAAGCTGCCTTAGATCATGCCGATGTTGCGCTGATTACTTCAGACAATCCACGTAGTGAAAATCCTGAACAGATTTTTGCCGACATGAAAGCCGGAATTGATTTTTCAGCACATCGCGTGCATGAAATTCATGACCGCCGTGAAGCGATTAAATTTGCAGTGAAACAGGCTCAGGCGGGTGATATTGTAATTATTGCCGGTAAGGGGCATGAAAACTATCAGGAAATTGATGGCGTACGTCATTGGTTCGATGATGTGGTTGAAGTGCAGGCGGCCATTGATGCACAGCATCACTCACCAGATTCAGCTTATCCTGCGCAATAGGGAACCATCATGCATACATCAACTACCAGTACAGTACCTTTAGAACCGTGGACAGCCGTACAGCTTGCTGAAGCCACCCAGGGTTACTGGTTGAATGAGAAAGTGCCTCAAGGCGCAATCAAACGGATTTTGACCGATTCACGCTTTGCGGAAAAAGGCGATGCTTTTCTTGCCTTGCAAGGCGAACGTTTTGATGCGCATGATTTTGTTGCCCAAGTGGCGGCTAAGGGCTGTGAAATCGCAATTGTTAGCCATCCGGTGGATGCTGATATCTGTCAGCTTGTGGTTGCCGATACCCGTGTGGCATTGGGATATCTAGGGGCTTATCGCCGTGCACAAAATTCACAATTGAAAGTGATTGCCCTAACTGGCAGTAGTGGTAAAACCACCACCAAGGAAATGCTCGGCAGTATCTTGTCACGTCTGGCACCGACCTTAATTACCCGCGGCAATCTGAATAACGATTTGGGCGTACCGATGATGCTGCTTGAGCTACGTGCTGAACACCAGTATGCCGTGATGGAATTGGGTGCCAGCCATCAAGGTGAAATTGATTACACCTCAAATCTGGTGCAACCGCATGTCGCCGGGATTATCAATATTGGTACTGCACATTTAGGTGAGTTTGGCGGACGCGATGGTATCTGTCGGGCAAAATCGGAAATTTATCGTCATATTGATAAAGCAGGCACCTCAATTGTTCCTGCGGCAGATGATTTTGCTGACCCGATTCGTCAGGCAGTACAGACTGAAAAAGTCTTGAGTTTCGGGCAAGGTGGTGATGTATATGCAACAGACATCGAGTTGCAAGCACAATCTTCCCGCTTTACGCTAAATACCCCGCAAGGTGTGCGTCAGATCAATCTGCCATTTGCCGGTGAACACAACGTGCAGAATGCTACTGCCGCCGCTGCTTTTGCCTTGGCGATTGGTGTTACGCTGGATGATATTGTGACCGGTTTGGAGCAGGCGAAAAGCGCGAAAGGTCGTTTGAACTTTATTCATACCGCAAAACATCTGTTTATTGATGATACGTACAATGCCAATCCGACATCGATGCGTGCTGCAGCCGAAGTGCTGGCGCAGCAGGAAGGCGTCAAAGTAATGGTGATTGGTGATATTGGTGAATTAGGTGCAAGTGCTGCACAGCAACACTATATGCTGGGGCGTGACCTGGTTTCGGTACCGGGAGTTCACTTCGTGGTCGCTGTGGGTGAATTTGCTCCGGCTACCCAGGAAGGGGCACGCAGTACTCAGTATGGCAAAAAACTGCAGGCCTTCCTGACCCAGGCACAAGCCCTTCCTTTCTTACTTAGTTTAATTGAAACACATCAACCTCAATCCATGAGTTTCCTGTTTAAAGGTTCTCGCTATACCCACATGGAAACATTGATGGCTGATTTGATGGAGAAACTCTAAATGCTGTTATGGCTATTTGAACATTTGGCGGGCTTTGACAGCACGTTTCAGGTGGTTCGTTATTTAACTTTACGTGCTTTGCTCAGTGTCTTAACCGCATTGACCATTGGACTGGTTTTGGGTCCGGTGATGATCCGTAAGCTCCAAGCTTTAAAATACGGGCAGGCGGTAAGTTCTTTTGCTCCTGAAAATCATGCCAAAAAAATGGGAACCCCAACCATGGGCGGGATTCTGGTCCTGCTATCGATTGGTATTTCAACCCTGTTATGGGCAGATTTATCTAACCCTTATGTCTGGATTGTACTGGGCGTGATGGTGATTTTTGGTGCTGTCGGCTGGGCAGATGACTGGATCAAGGTACGTTATAAAGACAATGCCGGTCTGCCTGCACGAAAAAAATTCTTCTGGACTTCAGTGGCTTCTTTGGGTGCCGGTATTGCCTTGTATGTGATTGCGACCCAGCAGGCCAATCCTGTGCATACCAGCAACATGCTGGATCTGTTGATTCCTTTCTTTAAAAATCTGACCATTCCATTATCTGTTATTCCTTTAGGGATTGGTTTCATTATCTTTACCTATCTGGTAATTAACGGTGCATCCAATGCGGTGAACCTGACTGATGGTCTGGATGGTCTGGCGATTATGCCGATTGTTCTGGTTGCTGCCGGTTTGGGGGTATTTGCCTATCTGGCCGGAGATGTCCGCTTTGCCAATTATTTGCATATCCCTTATGTAAAATATTCTTCTGAACTGGTGGTGATCTGTGCAGCCATGATTGGTGCCGGTTTGGCCTTTCTTTGGTATAACGCACATCCTGCACAAGTATTTATGGGTGATGTCGGAGCTTTATCCTTAGGTGCAATGCTGGGTACGATTGCAGTCATGGTTCGTCAGGAAATCGTGTTTGCGATTATGGGTGGGGTCTTTGTCGTAGAAGCCATTTCGGTGTTCCTGCAAATTGGTTCACTGCGTATGCGTAACAAACGTGTCTTCCTGATGGCACCACTACATCATCATTATGAGAAAAAAGGCTGGCGTGAAACCCAGGTGGTGATTCGTTTCTGGATTATTACGATTATGCTGGTAGTTTTAGGCTTAATGACCTTAAAATTGCGTTAAGCAAATATTCGAAAAAAGCTGGCATTTGCTCCCACATCTGCCGGCTTTTTTATCGCCTGATTTCAGGCATTGGAGAAAAATATGAATCTGCTGATGTGTCCTGTCTGTCATGAAGTATTGAAACTGACTGGAAAAACATGGCACTGTGTGAATAATCACAGTTATGATGTGGCCAAACAGAGCTATGTGAACCTGCATGTAGTGCAACATAAGCACAGTAAGAATCCGGGCGACACACCTGAATCGGTACAGGCGCGTCGTGCATTTTTAAGTGCCGGTTTTTATGCGCCTTTACAGCAGGCAGTGGTTGAAAAAATTCGTGAATTACGCATTGAAAACCTGCTGGATATTGGTTGTGGTGAAGGTTATTACACCAGTGCTATGCAGGCGGAAGTACTGCAATGTGTCGGTGTGGATATCGCTAAAAATGCTGTTCAGGTGGCTGCAAAGCTCAATAAAAATGTGACTTGGGTGGTGGGAACAGGAGCTACTGTGCCAGTACTGGATGCTTCAATTGATTTATGTACCAGTTTATTCAGTCCGATTCCGAAACCGGAAATATTAAGGGTACTGAAACCGCATGCCTATTTGATGGTGGTGACCCCGGCGAAAGAGCATTTATATGCCATGCGTGAGGCACTTTTTGCAGAAGTGAATCCGCATGAACCGCATAAATTTGTCACTCAGCTGCAAGATGCTTTTGAGCTGGTGGAGGAAAGTGTGGTCGACGCGCCCCTTACCTTGTCACAAGCGGATTTAAAGCATCTGATTGCGATGACGCCTTATGCCTATAAAGCCAAGCCAGAGCGACGTCAGGTGTTAGAGCAGAAAGATCAGTTTGAGTTAAAGGCCCAATTTCAGATTTATTTATTTAAAAAGAAATAAGCCGCATAAAAAAACTCCCTCAAATGAGGGAGTTTTTTTATGCATTGGAGTGTAAAATCTCGGGGTGGTCCGAGTATATAAGCGACACGACATGAAGTGTCGTTCAAGTCTGTTTGATGGTTTTTTAAGACCATCAAAATATTAATATAAGCACATGAAGACACTTAAATTGCGTATCAAGGACAAACATTGCGAGGTGCTAGATCAATTGGCATCCGAAGTGAATTTTGTCTGGAATTATGTGAATGATTTAAGTTTCAAGCACCTTAAAAGAAAAGGTGAATTTCTAACTGCTTACGATATTGCCAAGTACACTAAAGGCACATCAAAAGAATGTGGGCTTCATAGCCAAACTATTCAGGCTATTACTGAAGAATTGGTCACACGAAGGAAACAGTTTAAAAAAACAAAACTGAAATGGCGTGTGAGTAACAAGAAATCAGCAAGAAGATCGCTTGGATGGATACCCTTCAAGAAAGTTGCCATCAAGTATGCTGATGGCTATGTACAATACGGCAAGCATCAGTTCAAGGTGTGGGATAGTTACGGTTTAAGCCAATACAGCATTAAGACAGGTTCATTCATTGAGGATAGCCGTGGGCGTTGGTATGTATGTCTAGTGGTGAATTCACCTAAGCAAGTCAAGCCGACAGCAACCAAAGCAATTGGCATTGATCTTGGTTTAAAGGCTATCGCAACGTGTTCCGATGGTACGATAATTTCGAATCCTAAATTCTATCGTCAATATGAGCATAAATTAGGAATTGCTCAACGAGCAAAGAATAAAAAACGTGTACGTGCGTTACACGCCAAGATTGCAAATAGTCGTAAAGATCATTTGCACAAAGCAAGCACTATGCTTGTAAGGGAAAATGCACTGATTGTTGTAGGTAATCTAAGTGCGAATAAACTTGTAAAAACTAAGATGGCAAAGTTTGTTTTAGATACAGGATTTTCAGCACTTAAAATAATGCTCAAGTATAAATGCGAGAACGCAGGGGTATTGTTTGAAGAAGTCAACGAAGCCTATACCACCCAAATTTGTTCGAGTTGTGGTGAAATATCTCACAGCAGCCCGAAAGGTAGAGCAGATTTGCGAATAAGAGAATGGAATTGTATGGTGTGCGGTACACACCACGATCGGGATTTAAATTCCGCCCTAAACATTCTTGCGCTTGGGCATAAGCGTCTAGCAGTAGGAATCCCCTTACTTTAGCTAGGGGAAGATGTCAATGAAATACATCAATCAGATTATCCAGAGCATCTGGTTTGCTGTTTTGTTTTTGCATATCTGGAGGATTTGCATTATCTGGAACGAGAATTTCTTTTTCCGGCAAGTCGTCAAAGTCGCTTTCCGGTGCCCGCACTGGGGCAGCAGGTGCCGGACGGTACAACGGACGAGCCAAAGGTGGAGAGGAGCGATCTGTCTGGACGGGTTCACCTATAGTAATTGTCTGGTTACGATTGGCTGGTGCTTTGGCATTTTTGTCAAAATGTACCCAAGCTGTTGGTGTACCTTTTAAGGCATTGCCCATAAAGTTGGTCCAGATTGGCAAGGCAGCAACACCACCGTATTCACGACGACCTAGTGTACTTGGTTGGTCAAAACCAACCCATGCTACAGTCACCAGTTTACCATTAAACCCTGCAAACCAGGCATCTTTGGCATCATTGGTGGTTCCTGTTTTACCGCCAATATCATCACGGCCAATTCTGAGTGCGGCACGTCCGGTACCATGCTGAATCACATCACGCAGAATATTGGCCATGTCATATGCCGAGCTTGATTTCAAGATACGCTGTGCCTGACGGTACTGGCTCTTCGTTTCATCCAGCTCAAGTTGGGCCAGCTGTTTTTCTTCTGGCAGCGTCTGATTGGTGACATTAATCACTTCATCATCAGGGGTCACAGGTTCTGCGGATGCAGTTTCTTCATCATTTTGATTGATGCAGGAAATACAAGCATATTCCGGATTGCTTTGATAAATCACTTTGCCATACGCGTCTTCAATACGGTCAATAAAATGTGGCTGAATGCGGTAACCGCCATTGGCGAAAGTGGCATAGCCTGTGGCCATTTGAATAGGAAGAACTTGTGGTGTACCTAAGGCAATCGTGTAATTTCGCGGGATCTGATTTTCATGCAAACCAAAATCCATCAGTAATTGTCGGGTACGCTCGATGCCCACCGTTTGCAGCAGGCGAACCGATACCGTATTTCGCGATAAATACAAGGCACGACGTAATGGAATCATGCCAAGATAACGACCATCGGAATTTTTTGGTGACCATTTGCCAATGGTGATCGGACTGTCATTGACCATGCTATAGGGGGTCATGCCACGTTCAAGTGCCAATGCATAAACAAAGGGTTTAATGGTCGAACCTGGTTGACGCCAGCCCTGTAAGGCACGGTTGAATTTGGACTGATAAAAATTGTATCCACCAACAATTGCTTCAATTGCACCATTGTTCGGGTTTAATGCAATCAGCTGGCCTTGTGCTTTAGGAATCTGTACCAGTGCCCAAGAGGTTTTATTGTCATTCGGGCGTAAGCGGATAATATCGTTTATTTTCACGATTTGTGCAGCTGTACGCGGAGCAGGACCAATGCTATTGGCATTTCGATAGGGAGCAGCCCAAGACATGCCTGACCAGGGCACAGCCACGGTAGAGCCATCTTGCATCAAAGCTTCAAAAGAGTTTTTCTCGACTTTAACCACCTTGGCAGGATAGGTATTTGCATAAGGGATGAAATCGCTCAGTGGTTTGTCATGTGCCTCGGCACCTCTCCAGCCGTGTCGGCGGTCATAGGCTTCGAGACCTTCCTGTACAGACTGTTCTGCGAAGGCCTGACGTTGGCTATTGATCGTGGTATAAACTTTATAGCCAGAATCAATTGCTTGTTCACCAAACTTTTCCACCAATTCTGAACGGACCATTTCACCGACATAGGGATATTTGTTATTGATGCCACGTTCTGGCATATCGAGGTTAACCGGTTCAGCAATGGCCTGTTTATACTGAGTTTGATTGATATAACCCAACTGCAGCATACGACCCAGAATCCAGTTGCGGCGTTCCAAGGCGCGGGTAGGATTGACGACAGGATTGTATTTTGAGGGTGCTTTGGGTAGGCCGGCAATCATGGCCATTTGAGCAATACTGAGCTGATCCAGATTTTTGTTGTAGTAAATTTTTGCAGCCGCAGCAATCCCGTAGGCATTTTTACCCAAGAAGATTTTATTTACGTATAAGGTAAGAATTTCTTCTTTGGTCAGGTTCTGTTCAATTTTGCGTGCCAGAAAAATTTCAGTCAGTTTGCGTTTTAATGTACGTTCAGGGGTTAAATAATAGTTTTTTGCCACTTGCATGGTAATGGTGGAACCACCAGTTTGCACATTGGAACCGGTGATGGTTTCACTCACCGCACGACCTAAACCTTTAAAACTGATGCCGCTATGTTCAAAAAACGATGAATCTTCTGCAGCAAGAAAAGCAGAGATAAAAGGTTTGGGAATCTGTTTGTATTCCACCGGGACAGATAACTTTCCGCCATACTCGGCAATCAGCTCATTATCTGCACTATATACTTGTAAAGGTTTTAATAATGGCGCCTTTTTTAAGGTGGTCATTTTAGGCAGGGATGGGGCAATATAGAGATACATACCATAAAATCCCATCGGAATTGAGACCAAGACTATAATTATGATCAAAAAAAATGGATGAACATGGCCCGAACAAGATAGCTTTTTCATAACAAGTAAGTTTTAATAAGAGCTAATGGCAAACTAATTGGCGGTCAGTATAGCCTTTACACATACAGATTGTTAGATGAGTTATTGTATCTGTATAAAATTATAGACCATCACTGATTAGTAAGTTACTTTTATTGGGGATAAAAAAATAATAGGAATTATATTGTGCTCAGGTTATATCGTAAGCCGAATAAGGGATTAATAGGAGTAGATATTAGTTCTACTTCTGTTAAATTGTTAGAACTTTCTGTTAAGAGCGGTAACAGGTATTGGGTAGAAAGCTATGCGCTGATTCCTTTGCCTGAAGGTAGTGTTGTTGAAAAAAATATTTTAAATCCAGAAGCAGTGGGTGATGCGCTAGAGCGAGCACTCAATCTTGCCAATACTCAATGTACAGCTGCAGCGCTCGCAGTCCCAACTTCACTGGTCATTACCAAAACCATTGAAATGGATGCGGATATGACGGATGACGAACGTGAAGTCCAGATTCGTATGGATGCCGAGCAATATATTCCCTTTCCTCTGGACGAAGCCAGTCTGGATTTTGAAGTATTGCCGGATCGTTTAGCCAATCCGAATCGGGTAAATGTGCTTTTAGTTGCAACGCGTCTTGAAAATGTAGAAGCACGTGCTGAAGTGCTGGAACTGGCTAACCTGACACCAAAAATTGCCGATGTTGAAAGTTTTGCGCTAGAAAATGCCTATAAAGTATTTTCCGATACTTTACCAATAGGTGTGAATACGGTGGGTATTTTAGATATTGGTCATACCATGACGACCTTATCTGTCATGCAAAATAATAAAGTGATTTATACCAGAGAACAGGTGTTTGGTGGTAAACAGCTGACTCAAGAAATTCAAAATCGTTATGGTCTGTCTTTTGAAGAAGCGGGCCGTGCCAAGAAAACCCGTTCATTGCCCGATGACTATGATGTTGAAGTCTTAGAGCCATTCTTGGAAGCTGTAGTTCAGCAAGCAGCAAGATCACTGCAGTTCTTCTTCTCGTCTTCACAGTTCAATGAGATTGACCACATTTTATTGGCGGGGGGGAATGCGAATATTCCAGGACTCGCGAAATTACTACAACAAAAACTGGGTTATCGCGTCACAATTGCCAACCCATTTTTGCAAATGGGGTTTTCTCCACAAATCGATATTAAAAAAATAGAGAATGATGCTTCCTCGCTCATGGTGGCATGTGGTCTGGCATTGAGGAGTTTTGATTAATGGCAAGAATTAACTTGCTCCCTTGGCGTGATGAGCTGAGAGAGAAACGGAAAAAAGAATTTATAGCAATTTGTATTGGGGCGGCATTCGTTGGCGCTTTGGCGGTTACATCCTCATGGTTTTATTATGACCATAAACTTGAAGACCAGGAACAGGCCAATCAGCTGATTACCAGCACCAATCAAAATCTTGATGTGCAATTAAAATCTCTGGAAGGTTTGGAAGCGCAGCGTAATGCTATTATTGAGCGTATGAAACTGATTCAAGGCTTGCAAGGGCAACGTCCGATTGCAGTACGTCTGATAGATGAGCTGGTTCGTGTTACGCCAGCTAATTTGTACATTACCAAATTTGTGCGTACAGGCGATAAATTCACCATTGAAGGCAGAGCTGAAAGTCCAAATACCGTTGCAGAATTTTTGCGTAATTTAGAAGCATCAGCTTGGTATCGCAACGCTTTCATGAATTCTTTTTTAGCAGTTGAAGAACAAAAAGATAAAGCGCCAAGTTCTGTGATTCCACGTGTTGAAGAGGGCTATGGTTCATTTGTGGTGACTGCTGACTTAGATGAAATCGCCCAACCTGCTGCACCAGAAGCACAACAACAAGCACCATCCAATACAGCTAATTCAACCGTGGAGGCGACCGAATGAGTCTCGATGAATTTGATGAATTAAATCCAAATGAAGTTGTGGTGCGTAAAAAGAAAATGACGCTGGATAAGTTTCTTCAGCAGTTCAATACCTTAGATCCAAATAATTATGGTAGTTGGCCCTTATCCGTCAAAATCACCTGTTGGATTTTGATTGTTGTCATGATTGCCTTTCTCGGGTATTTTTTAACAATTAAAAGTAAATTGGATAATATTTCGAATGCTGCTGCTCAAGAGCAAAACCTGCTTAACGAGTTTCGTGAAAAAGATTCTAAACTTCGCAATTTGCAGTTGTTGCAAGCACAGTTACAGGAAATGGAAGCGAATTTTAATCAGCAATTGGAACAATTGCCTAAAGAAACTGAAATTCCAGGACTGGTTGAAGATATCAACGTGACTGGTGTGAATTCTGGTTTGAAATTTAAAAATATCCGTTTAGAAAATGAAATAAAACAAGAGTTCTTTATTGAACAGCCAATTGCGATTGAGGCAACCGGTGATTATCACGCTTTTGGTTCTTTTGTAAGTGGGATTGCTGCACTGCCACGTATTGTGACTTTACATGATTTTGAGATTACCGCCTCGGAAAATAAAGAGAAAAAATCTGATATTCCCCAAGTGAATTATAACGTTAAAGCAAAAACATATCGTTATATCGGTGCTGCTGATGCTCAAGCGACAGAAACGCAAGCTGCGAATGCAAATTCAACTGCTACGGCTGGAGGAGCACAGTAATGAAAATGCAAAAATTCTCTCTAAGCTTGATGTTGGGTTTATTGTTGGTGGGCTGTGATTCACGTATTGATGCTGTGAATGAACAAATGGCCAATATTCGCAATCAGCCGCCATTGCCGATTGAACCTGCACCGGTTTTTCCACCTGTACCGACATTCGATTATGCTGCACACCAGCTTAAAAGTCCTTTTTTACCGAGCTCACTGGCTGCTGAATTAAAAATTATGTCAGGAAAACGTGTCTATCCTAATCTATCGCGTCAACTGCAACCTTTAGAAAGCTATGCAATTGAATCCTTGAATATGAAGGGAAGTATACGTAGCCAGTCTGGACAGATATTGGCATTAATTCAAACCCCTGATGGTGAAATTGAGCGGATACAGCGCGGCAGTTATATGGGCATGAATCATGGTCGTGTGGTCAATATCACGCCTACACAGATTGATCTCGTGGAAATTGTTCCAGATGGACGAGAAGGATACGTGGAGCGTCCAAGAAGTCTAGTATTAATTGGACCGGCGCCTTAAGTTTAAAAGGAATAAAAATGAATAATAGGTTTAAAGATTTTATATTTGGGGATGGCAATACAATGAACCATTTGTTTCGTCAATTTTCTATGGGTGCCGTTGCGATCGCGATCATGCAGGTTGCAAATGCACAGGTGAGTATGACCAATATTGTACCGATGCAGATTGCAGGTCAAGGTACAGAAATTCGTGTGATGTTTAACGGTTTGCCGCCACAACCTCAGGCTTACCAACTAGAGAAGCCTTCACGTCTAATTCTTGATTTTGATAAAGCCCAACAAAATTTAAAACAAAATAGTATTCCCGTTGCAACGAAAGAAGCCACTTCCATCGATGTGAGTTCTGATGCCCAACGTTCACGTTTAACCGTGAATTTGGCTGAAGCGGGTGCCTTTACCACGCGTGTCGAAGGCAATACTTTTATTTTAAAAATTAATTCTGCAGCTGCGAATGCATTTACCTCTCAGCCAGTTGTTACCCAAAAAGCTGCGCAAGGTATTTCCAATATTGGTTTCCAGCGCGGCAGTCAGGGGGAAGGTCAAATCGTTGTGGATTTATTGGGGAGCAATACTCCGGTAGATGTACAACAACAGGGCAGTAAAGTGGTGGTGCGAACTCTAGGTAATAAAGTTCCAACGCACTTGGCACGTCGTTTAAATGTCAATGATTTCGCAACTCCAGTATCTACGGTCGATGCTACCAATAATGGTGGCAATGGCGTGATTACCATTCAAACTTCTGGCAGTTATGAATATATGGCTTATCAGACGGATAACAAACTGACTATCAGCTTAAAACGTCCTGAAGATAAGAATCCGCTTAAACCTAAAGCCGCAAATGCTTATACAGGGAAAAAGATTTCTTTAGATTTTCAGGATATTGAAGTACGTCGTGTACTGCAATTGCTGGCAGATTTCACTGGCATCAATATGGTGGCTGCGGATAGTGTACAAGGCAATATTACCCTGCGTTTAAAAGATGTACCATGGGATCAGGCCTTAGATATTATTTTAAAAACCAAAAATCTGGATAAGCGCCGTAACGGAAATGTCATCTGGATTGCGCCAGTATCGGAATTGATTAAGGCTGAAGAGGAAGAAGCCAAAGCACTTGCGCAAAGTGTGAAATTGGCACCAATACAGACCGAGTATATGCAACTCAGCTATGCAAAGGTTGCTGATATTGAAAAGTTGATTACCCAAACAAAATCATCGAATAATAGTAATTCTGCTAGTGACAATAATAATAATTCTAGTGAAAGTTTATTAAGTTCACGTGGTTCAGTTTCAGCTGATGTACGTACTAATACCCTAATTGTTAATGATACGGCTCAACATATTGATAAAATCCGAAAAATGGTTGATTTGCTCGATATTCCAGTCAAGCAAGTGATGGTTGAAGCGCGTATTGTTCGTGCTTCCACAGAGTTTAGTAAAGAAATGGGCGTGAAGTGGGGTATATTGTCGCAAGGTATTAATCAAAACAATGATTTGTTGGTTGGCGGTAGTGATACAACCTTATGGGATTTAAAAACACCGGATGATGAGGGTAAATATACGATTCAACGTCCACAGAACTTAAATGTGGATTTAGGTGTCACCAGTCAAGGTGCGAGTCGTATTGCTTTCGGTTTAATCAGTTTGTCTGATTTTATGCTGGATTTGGAGCTCTCAGCCTTACAAGCAGATGGTTATGGGGAAGTGATTTCCACACCTAAAGTCCTAACTGCAGACAAACAGATGGCTAAAGTTTCATCTGGTACACAGATTCCATATCAATCATCGGAAGGTGGTGGTGCAAATGCAGTTTCAACCACTGAATTTATTGATGCTGTACTGAGCTTGGATGTAACACCAAGTATTACACCTGACGGTAAAGTTCAAATGCTACTCAACATTACTAGCGATACTCCAGGAAACCCAACACCTACCGGTCAATTGACGATTAATAAAAATCAAATCAATACCAATGTCTTGGTTGATAATGGAGAAACTGTGGTACTTGGTGGTATTTTTGAACAAGAGACACGTAATGCTCAAACCAAAGTACCATTCTTGGGTGATATTCCTTACGTAGGCCGTTTATTTCGTAAAGATGTGAAGTCGGATAACAAGCGAGAGCTCTTGATTTTTGTTACACCACGAATTGTTAATGACAGTGTTTCAAGAAATCATTAATATATTTTAAACTTAGCAAAATAAATAGGTGACTCCTTGCCAAGCAATGAGTTTGAAACCCTACCAAATGTCTATTTGGTAGGGCCAATGGGGGCTGGGAAAACAACTGTTGGTCGTCATTTAGCGGAACTGTTGGGACGAGAGTTTCTTGATAGTGATCAGGAAATTGAGCGTAAAACAGGTGCGACAATCCCTTGGATCTTTGAAAAAGAAGGTGAAAAGGGATTTCGTAACCGTGAAACAATGGTGATTGATGAACTCACAGCCCGTTCACACTTGGTTGTTGCAACAGGTGGTGGAGCAGTAACCCAGCCACTTAATCGCGAATTTTTAAAACAACGCGGAATTGTTGTTTACCTCTATACTCCTGTCGAAATCCAGTTACAGCGCACTTACCGGGATAAAAACCGTCCTTTACTGCAAGTTGAAAATCCTGAACAAAAGTTACGTGATTTATTAGCAGTTCGTGATCCTTTATATCGTGAAATTGCAGATTATATTATTGAAACAAATCAGGGCGCTGCTCGAGATTTAGCGCAAAAGATCCTACAAATGATTGTTTCTAAAGAAACAAAGCTAGTCTAATTAACGGTTTTAATTTCATGCAAACTTTACATGTTGAACTCGGTGATCGCCGTTATCCTATCTTTATTGGCAGTGATTTGGATCCTCAATCATTGCTTGAGCCGTATATTCGCGGAAAACAGGTCATGCTGGTCACCAATACCACTGTTGCACCTTTGTATCTGGAACATTATGTGACTGCAATCGAGCATTTGGGAAAAACAGTCGCAACATGTATTTTGCCTGATGGTGAGCAATATAAAAATATTGAACACCTGAACCTGATTTTTGATGCCTTGTTGGAAGCGGGTTTTAACCGTGATGCCACCGTGCTTGCTCTGGGCGGTGGTGTGATTGGGGATATGGCAGGCTTTGCATCAGCTTGTTTCCAGCGCGGCGTTTATTTTATTCAGGTGCCGACAACTCTGCTGTCGCAAGTTGATTCCAGTGTCGGTGGGAAAACAGGGATCAATCATCCACTCGGTAAAAACATGATCGGGGCTTTTCAGCAACCTCAGGTTGTACTTGCTGATATGTCGCAGCTGTCGACCTTACCCGACCGTGAATTATCTGCGGGTCTGGCAGAAGTAATTAAATATGCCTTGCTGGGAGACCGTGATTTCCTGGTCTGGCTTGAACAAAATATGGATGGTCTGATCGAGCGCGATGCGCAATTACTGGCCGAAGCTGTTTATCGTTCCTGTGCCCATAAAGCACGCATTGTGGCGAATGATGAAAAAGAACAGGGTGAACGTGCCTTACTGAATTTAGGTCATACTTTTGGTCATGCAATTGAATCTTACCTGGGTTATGGGGTTTGGCTGCATGGCGAAGCTGTGGCTACTGGTATGGTGATGGCGGCTGATTTGTCACAGCGTATGGGCTGGATTTCACTGGAAGATCTGGAACGTACAAAAAAAATCATTCAACGTGCACATTTGCCAGTAAAATGCCCAGCTATTCCACTGGATGAATTTCTTGGCTATATGGCACATGATAAAAAAGTGCTGAATGGACAATTACGTCTGGTCCTGATGAAATCGCTCGGGCAGGCTGTGATCAGCAAAGAATTTGATGTGGAATTGATGAAACAGGCGATTTTAGCGAATCAAGAAAAGGCATAAATCATGGCAACCTTCCGGACACAATGGCAACGTATTCAAAACTATATCTGGCTGGTGTGTGGGATGGTGTGCCTGTTTGCAGCACTGATCTTTTGGGCGATTACCGACAGTGAGGCTTTGGTTGAGGTAGAAAAGTCTGCTGAAACTGAATCTGAACTGCAAATTCAGCCGGAAAAGGTTGCTGCGACCAGCCTGCTGGGTGCGCTTCAGGAAGAGGTGCGCCCTTTGCAAATGACTACACGTGTGGTGACTACAGGAAGTTATGAGCCAGAATTTCGTGGCAGCAAATTTATTAATGAGAATAAAAATGCAAGTACCATCGAATTGTTTCGGGTCACTAAAGATGATGTAATTCGAAGCTTTCTGAAAAAACAGGCGAATCGCAACAACTTTTTTTATATTCGTTTGAGTGGTGAGAACCAGATTGAACAATATGTACTTCTTTATGGTATTTATCGAAATAAAGATGAAGCTCAACATGTATTAGAACAATTAGCGCTACAATTTCCCAAGACTGTTCAGCCCAAAGTACAGGATATTGAAAATTATGTTTCTTTAGTCAATGACATGGGCGCAGATGAAATGGGCAGCAATCATAAGTTGTATGCAGTCAATCTCAAATCAGTCCCTTTGCCAAAAGTGGATGAAAGTTTGCTTGTTTTGCCGAAGCCTAAGCCGGCTGCAGCTGAGACTGATCCTAAAAATGCAACCACGACCACCACCGTAACCCGGCGTGATGAACAGGGTAATGTGGTAGATATCCAGCAGTCACATTCAGGTGCGGATATTGCACCGAAACAAGGCGGAAACAAGATTCCGGAAAAAGAAATTAATGACCCATTTATTTAAAATATAGTTCTAAAATAGAGCAATTTGAGTTATAAAATTATTTATATGCACAAATATGGTGCGAAATATGTTTCTTGAAAATTAATCTAAAGTTAATGAAATTTTAATATTTCTATATTTAAAACATTTAGCACTCTAATTTTTAAATTGGCATATTTTTTGCTTTATTGGTGCATGAATTGAGTTAATGTCCCTGTTTTGGCGCGAAAAGATTCAATGAGTGTGCGAAATTGTCAAATTTACCTGCTTTAAAAGAGTGCGTAAACGAAGCAAAACATTTTTTGCAATTCATCCATGTACAAAGATCAAAATCAGACTATCTTAGACAGGATGAAGAAGTTTTGCTCAACATTGATCTTGATGTGAGTGAATTGGACTAAATCGCAAAGAAGTTATTTGATTGTTAGATGCCCGTTTTATGGGCCATGTTGAAAGAAGGGTACGCTATGCACATGCCATCGCCTAATACTGTAGCTCCCGCTCAAGGTTTATACCAACCGGATGAGTTTAAAGATAACTGTGGTTTCGGTTTAATCGCCCATATGCAGGGTGATGCAAGCCATGATCTCGTTAAAACCGCTATGCACAGCCTTAGCTGCATGACACACCGTGGTGGTATTGCCGCAGATGGTAAGACAGGGGATGGTTGTGGCCTGCTTTTGGCAATGCCGAAAAAATTCTTCCGTGAAGAAGCCAAAAAACTCAGTGATATCACTCTAAGTGAAATTTTTGCTGTCGGTACGGTATTTTTAAATCTAGATCCGGCGATTGCTGCACATTCTAAACAAGTACTGGCTAAAGAGATTGAATCTGAAGGCCTTACAGTTTTAGCCTGGCGTGTTATCCCAACCAATAATGATGCGCTTGGTGAAATTGCAATGCAGTCTTTACCTGCATTCGAACAGATTATTGTCAATTGCCCGATGGGTGTGACTGAAGTTGAGTTTAACCGTAAATTGTTCCTGGCACGCCGTCGTGCAGAACAGCAGTTAAGCAATGATCCATCATTCTACGTGACGACTTTGTGTTCTACAGTGATTAGCTATAAAGGCTTGATGATGCCTGAAGCGATTGCTGATTTTTACACTGATTTAGCAGATGAACGTCTGGAATCCCATATTGTAGTATTCCATCAACGCTTCTCGACCAACACATTACCGCGTTGGCCTTTGGCACAGCCGTTCCGTTATCTTGCGCATAATGGTGAAATCAACACCATTACCGCAAACCGTAACTGGGCTATGGCACGTACACCAAAATTCGAAAACCCGTTATTGCCAGGTTTAACCGACCTTAACCCGATTGTGAACCGTACCGGTTCAGACTCTTCAAGCCTGGATAACATGCTTGAGATTCTTGTCGGTGGTGGTATGGACTTGTTCCGTGCACTGCGTATGCTGGTTCCACCAGCTTGGCAAAATGTTGAAACTTTAGATGCTGACCTGCGTGCATTCTATGAATTCAACTCTAAGCATATGGAAGCCTGGGATGGTCCCGCTGGCTTGGTTATCCAGGATGGTCGTCATGCCATCTGTATGCTGGATCGTAATGGTTTACGTCCGGCACGTTGGGTCATTACTAAAAATGGTTACATTACCCTTGCATCAGAAATTGGTGTGTGGGGCTATGAACCTGAAGATGTGATTTCTAAAGGTCGTGTAGGACCGGGCCAGATTTTGGTGATTGATACCTTCACTGGCAAATTGCTGGATACCAAAGATGTCAGCAATCATTTGAAAAAAATGCGTCCTTACCGTGAATGGTTGCGTGAAAATTCTGTACGTGTACAAGGTAGCCCAGAACTTGAAGAATATTTATGTGATCAAGGCTTAAAAGGCGACGAGCTAAAAGCCTCACAAAAAATGTTCCTGGTGACGTTTGAAGAGCGTGACCAGTTGCTTCGTCCAATCGCAGAAAGCGGTCAGGAAGCTGTGGGTTCAATGGGTGATGATACGCCAATGGCGGTGTTATCTCGCCAGGTGCGCCATGTATCAGATTACTTCCGTCAGCAATTTGCACAGGTGACCAACCCGCCAATCGATCCACTGCGTGAATCGATTGTGATGTCGCTGGAGACCTGTTTTGGTCGTGAACAAAATGTATTTGAGCAAAGCCCTGAGCATGCTGATCGTCTGATTGTCTCAAGTCCTGTGCTGTCAAATTCCAAAATGCATCAAATTCGTACTCTTGGGCGTCCAGGTTATGAAATTGCTGACATTGATTTGAACTATGCAGAAACTGAAGGTTTGGAAGCTGCTATCACGCGTATTTGTGAAGAGGCTGCTCAAGCCATTCGTGACGGTAAAACTTTATTGGTGCTTTCAGACAAGAAAATCCGTCAAGGTTTCTTGCCAGCCAATGCGCTCATGGCAACAGGTGCTGTGCATCACTACCTGATCAATGTCGGCCTGCGTACCGATGCCAACATTATCGTTGAAACCGGTCTGGCGCGTGATCCACATCAATTTGCAGTCATCTTGGGCTTTGGTGCAACTGCAATCTACCCTTACCTGGCTTATGACGTCATCAATGACCTGATTGCCAAAGGTGAATTGTTGGGTGACCCGATTCATGCACAGGCGAACTTCCGTAAAGGGATTGAGAAAGGCTTGTTGAAAGTCCTGTCTAAAATGGGTATTTCGACTGTTGCCTCTTACCGTGGTGGCCAGTTATTTGAAGCCGTTGGTTTATCTGAAGAAGTGGTCAATAAATGCTTCACAGGTGTACCAAGCCGTATTAAGGGTGCAACCTTTGCCGACCTTGAAAATGACTTGAAAAAACTGGCTGATACTGCGTGGAAATCGCGTAAGCCAATTGATCAGGGGGGTATGCTGAAATTCGTATTCGACAAGGAATATCACGCCTTTAACCCGGATGTGATCAATGCTTTGCATAAATCGGTTCGTTCAGGTGAATATGCTGATTTTAAAGAATATGCTGAATTGGTGAACAACCGTCCGGTTGCAACCATTCGCGACTTGTTGAAACTTAAAACTGATAATTCAATTCCACTTGATCAAGTGGAATCTGTAGAAGATATTCTGCCGCGTTTCGACTCTGCCGGGATGTCTTTGGGTGCCTTGTCTCCTGAAGCGCACGAAGCGATTGCGATTGCCATGAATACCATTGGTGGTCGTTCCAACTCTGGTGAGGGCGGTGAAGATCCAGCGCGTTATGGCACCATCCGTAACTCGAAAATCAAACAGATTGCTTCAGGCCGTTTTGGTGTAACACCTGCTTATCTGACTTCTGCAGAAGTATTGCAAATTAAAGTGGCGCAAGGTGCAAAACCGGGTGAAGGCGGTCAGTTACCGGGTGGTAAAGTGAATGGCTTGATTGCACGTTTACGTTACTCTGTACCGGGTGTAACCCTGATTTCACCTCCACCGCACCATGACATCTACTCGATTGAAGATTTGTCACAGTTGATCTTTGACTTGAAACAGGTCAACCCGCAAGCGATGGTGTCTGTGAAACTGGTATCTGAACCGGGTGTAGGAACCATTGCTGCCGGTGTTGCAAAAGCGTATGCCGATTTCATTACCATTTCCGGCTATGATGGCGGTACAGCAGCTTCTCCATTATCTTCAATTCACCATGCTGGTTCGCCGTGGGAATTGGGTCTAAGCGAGGCACATCAAGCACTTCGCGTGAATGATCTGCGTGGCAAAGTCCGTGTACAAACCGATGGTGGTTTGAAAACAGGTCTAGATGTCGTAAAAGCTGCAATTTTAGGTGCAGAAAGCTTCGGTTTTGGTTCAACACCAATGATCGCGCTTGGTTGTAAATACCTGCGTATCTGTCACCTGAATAACTGTGCGACCGGTGTGGCAACTCAGCAGGATCATTTACGTCAGGAACACTACATTGGTGAGCCTGAAATGTTGATCAACTTCTTCCACTTCATTGCGGAAGAAACCCGTGAATGGCTGGCAGCGCTAGGTGTTGCAAGCTTGAAAGACTTGATTGGCCGTACTGATTTGCTGGAAATGTTGCCGGGTGAAACTGAAAAACATGCTCATCTAGACTTAAGTGCATTGCTTGAATCCCATCCTGCAGCGGAAGGCAAGGCGCAATATTGCCAGGTTCAAGGCAATGCACCATTTGACAAAGGTATTCTGGCTGAGAAGATGGTGGCAGAAATGTTGCCAGCGATTGAAGCAGGTGTCAGCGGTGAATATAGCTTCACGATTGGTAACTGTGACCGTTCAATCGGTGCGCGTATCTCTGGTGAAATCGCACGCCGCTATGGCAACCTCAGCATGGAAGCACATCCTGTTAAAGTTAATTTAACTGGTACTGCGGGTCAGTCTTTAGGTGTATGGAACGCTGGCGGTTTACATATTAAACTTGAAGGTGATGCCAACGATTATGTGGGTAAAGGTATGGCGGGCGGTCGCGTGTCCATCTTCCCACCTAAAGGTTCACCGTTCCAGACTCAGGAAACAGCGATCATTGGTAACACCTGCTTATATGGCGCGACTGGCGGTAAACTGTTTGCTGCAGGTACAGCGGGTGAACGTTTCGCAGTACGTAACTCAGGTGCGTTTGCTGTGATTGAGGGTGCTGGCGACCACTGCTGTGAATATATGACTGGCGGTATTGTGACTGTACTGGGTAAAGTGGGTCACAACTTCGGTGCAGGTATGACCGGTGGTTTTGCTTATGTACTTGATTTGGATAACGACTTTGTTGACCATTACAATCATGAGTTAATTGAGCTCAACCGTATTTCTACAGAGGTGATGGAAGAACATCAAGAATTCTTGCTTCGCATTCTGGATGAACATATTGCCGAGACAGGTAGTGCTTGGGCGTACAAGATCCGCAATGAGTTTGATTATTACAGCCGTAAATTCTGGCTTGTAAAACCAAAAGCTGCTAATTTGCAAACGCTTTTGAAAACAACCAAAGCTGATCCACAATAATTCCACTACTTGCAGATATATAGGCAGGTGTAGCAGCTAAATAAACCGGCTACACCTACCCACGGAGAGAGACATGGCAGAGCGCCTAAACAATGACTTTCAATTCCTGGATGTCCCACGCCAAGAGCCAGAGAAAAAAGATCTAACTGTCCGCAAAGCAGAGTTTGTGGAAATTTATAAACCGTTTACAGCGGAAATTGCGGCCAACCAGACGCATCGCTGTTTAGGTTGTGGTAACCCTTATTGTGAATGGAAATGTCCAGTACATAACTACATTCCAAACTGGTTAAAGTTAATTGCTGAAGGTCGTATTTTCCAGGCAGCTGAATTGTGCCATCAAACCAATACCCTGCCGGAAGTGTGTGGTCGTGTTTGTCCGCAAGACCGTTTGTGTGAAGGGGCTTGTACCTTGAATGACGGTTTTGGTGCAGTGACCATTGGTAATGCAGAAAAATACATTAACGATACTGCTTTTGCTCTGGGCTGGCGTCCAGACATGTCACACGTGAAGTGGACAGATAAAAAAGTTGCCATCATCGGTGCGGGCCCTGCGGGTCTTGGCTGTGCGGACATTCTGGTACGTAACGGTGTTAAACCGGTGGTATTCGACAAACGTCCTGAAATTGGCGGTTTGCTGACGTTCGGTATTCCTGAATTCAAGATGGAAAAAGACGTGATGAAGCGTCGCCGTGAAATTTTCACCGGAATGGGCGTTGAATTCCGTCTCAATACTGAAATTGGTACTGATGTTACGATTGATCAGCTGCTTGCAGATTACGATGCCGTGTTTATGGGTATGGGGACATACACGTACATGAAAGGCGGTTTTGCCGGTGAAGATCTGGATGGTGTTTATGATGCACTGGATTTCCTGATTGCCAACGTTAACCGTTGCCAGGGCTGGGAAAAAGATCCTGCTGAATACATCAGTGTAGAAGGCCAAAAAGTGATTGTACTTGGCGGTGGTGATACAGCGATGGACTGTAACCGTACTTCTATCCGTCAAGGTGCTGAATCAGTGATTTGTGCTTACCGCCGTGATGAAGAAAATATGCCAGGTTCTCGCCGTGAAGTGAAAAATGCACGCGAAGAAGGTGTGGAATTCCAGTTTAATCGTCAGCCAATCGAAATTGTCGGTGAAAACGGCAAAGTAACAGGCGTTAAATTTGTGACTACACAATTGGGTGAGCCAGATAGCCGTGGTCGTCGTAGCCCTGAACCTGTACCGGGTTCTGAGGAAATCTTGCCTGCTGATGCAGTTCTTTTAGCATTTGGTTTCCGTACCAGTCCTGCTGATTGGTTTAATGATGTGAAAATTAATCTGGATGGTTCAGGCCGTGTAGTTGCGCCAGAACAGCAAGAATTTAAATTCCAGACTTCAAATCCGAAAATCTTTGCTGGCGGTGATATGGTGCGTGGTTCCGACCTGGTGGTGACTGCAATCTGGGAAGGTCGTCAGGCTGCTGAAGGTATCCTTGATTATCTGGATGTTTAATTAGAGATTAAACATGAATAAAAAAACCCGCTTCGGCGGGTTTTTTTATTGCCGTGACGCATTCCCTGAAATGATGAGATTCATTTATATAAATTAACCCTAGTTAGTAAGCGTCCGCTGAACACACCTTCTGAATTCATCCTATAAGCCTTAATTTAGTCCCCACTTAGAAACAAGTGGGGACTTAAATTTATGACTACAAATAATCAGACATCCATCGCATCTCTTGCGAA
>NZ_VPCP01000035.1:0-33100 GCF_013418145.1 Acinetobacter sp. YH12201
AGAATAATTCAGGTGAATTTATTTGAAATAAAAACCTTAAAAGCGTTATTTTCACCCGATAAAATCCCCATCAAACAAGAGGAAGCTCATGTGAGCTTCCTCTTATAAAAATTGTGGGACAGCAGTGCTCAGAGGAGTCCTTTTTTATATGTTAAGAAAAATGTACTTAACTGACTAAGCCCTTTTGCATAATCCGAATTTTTACATCTAGCACGTCATCTTTAACCTGTTGCTGATAGGCTTGCATATGTGGAGTCTGTAAATGTGCATTTAAATGTTCAAGACTTTGCCACTGTTCTAGCATGGTAATTGAATCCGGAATTTTGGTCTGATAATCAACGTCCAATTCATGATCCATCAGCAACTCATAGCCATGACAGCCCGGTTCCTGCAAAACAACAGGTGTTATTTTTCTAAATGCATTTAATACATTTTCACGATGCTGGTCACCTGGGCGAATCTGAATATAGGCAATCACAATCAACATAACCTGCTCCTTAAACAACCGATCAATTAAGCAAAAATATCCATCAGATGTTGACGATAGTCATGTTCGTACTGAGCAACATTGGGTATTTTAATCACATCATTCACAATGAAAGTCTCTAAACTTTGCATACCCAAAAATTGATTGGCTTTATGAAAGGGTAGATATACCCCGTCGACCCCAACACCATGAAAAAATTGCTCAGGATCATTAAACGCTTCGATGGGTGCATTCCAAGTTAAGGATAGCATATACTTTTTATCGTGGATGAGGCCACCTGAACCATATTTTTTCGATGCATCCGAACGTGATCGGCCATCGCTGGCATATAAAATGCCATGACCTGCCGTAAAAATATCATCCATATATTTTTTTACTGTCCACGGCGCACCCATCCACCATCCCGGCATTTGATAGATAATGATATCGGCCCAGACATATTTTTGAATTTCCTGCTGAATTTCATAGTCGCTATCGGCACGGGAAATTTTAACGCTATGCCCCAGTTCACCAAGCACAGCATTTGCCAATTCAGTCAAGGTGTCATTTAACTCGCCACTCGAGTGTGCAAACTGCTTGGCACCATTCACAATCAGGATATTACTCATTTATTCGCCTTGAATCATATATTTTCATAAGGCCAATATACTCAAAGATCTTATTGATAAAAATTCATGAATTTGCAAAATACTATTGATAAAAAATCAACAATAAAACCATAGATCATCCCACATCCAACCAATTTTTAAACCTGAAAAAAGCACCTAAAGGTGCTTTTTAAATCAATATAAAAAATTAAGGAATGAGACCTTCATCCCGCATAGCAATCTGTACTGACTGACGTTCTGCCACTTTATTACGCAAGGCAACAATGTTCTTGTATGGCATTAAGTCATGTTCAATACCATTCGACCAGTTGGTTAATACGAATAGATACGCATCTGCCGGGCCAAAGTTATCATCCACCAGATAATCATTATCCGACTCGCCAATCACTTTATCGATATAAGTCAATAAACGGTCGATTTCTGCATAAGCTTTTTCTTTTGCTTCTTTCTCCAAGGGAGCACCAAAGAAAACCGCATAAGCATCATGTAATTCTGAGTTTAAATATCCCAACCATTCGAGAACTTTGGCACGTCCTAGCCCGGATGGCGGAATCAAATCTTGTTTAGGGTCGTGCTGAGCAAGGAAAGGTAAAATGGCAACGTTTTCAGTAAGGATCAAACCTGGATTAATTTCTAGAGCTGGAACATAACCTTTAGGATTAATCTCGTAATAATCAGCCCCTTTTTCTGTCTTGTGTGTTTTTAAATCAACGCGTTCCAAGTCAAAATCTACATTAATTTCATTCAAAATAATGTGAGACGCTAAAGAGCATGCACCTGGAGAATAATAAAGCTTCATACCTGATCCTTGTTATATGTCTATTCACTGTTTTAAATGGCTTCTAACAAACTTTCAAGTGATCAAACCTGTAAATTGCAAAAAAGCGTAAATATATAAAAATCATTTACCTTCTGAATATTGTCTAAATTTCGCATATTTTCAAGTCAAATTCATATGCTTTTTTGACTGAACTTGTTTTACCATACGCACCTTTAAAATTTGATGAAATCAATTCGTGTGATTAACCTTAAAAAAGAACAATGGTTTTCCAATATCCGTAGCGATGTGTTGGCCGGATTGGTGGTTGGTTTAGCCTTAATTCCCGAATCTATTGCTTTTTCGGCTATCGCTGGTGTTGACCCGCAAGTAGGCTTATATGCCTCTTTCTGTATAGCGGTAACGATTGCTTTCTTTGGCGGTCGTCCTGCCATGATTTCTGCGGCTACAGGTGCCCTGGCCTTGCTAATGATTACCTTAGTGAAAGATTATGGACTGCAATATTTACTGGCAGCGACGATTTTAACCGGCATCATTCAAGTCATTGCAGGCTATTTTAAAGTCGCAAAACTGATGCGCTTTGTCTCGCAGTCTGTGGTGTATGGTTTTTTAAATGCTCTCGCCATTTTGATTTTTGCCGCACAACTGCCGGAAATTAATAAAATGGATAGCTTAGGCTATTTATTTATGGTGCTGGGACTAGGCATTATTTACCTGTTTCCTTATCTGCCCAAAATTGGCAAAACCATTCCCTCTCCTTTAGTCTGTATTGTTGTGCTGAGTGCTTTAGCAGTATTTTTGGGTGCCGACATGCGTACTGTCAGTGATTTGGGACAGTTCCCCGATACTTTGCCAATTTTCCTGATTCCAGACATTCCGCTGAACTTTGAAACACTACAGATCATCTTTCCTTATTCCATCACCCTTGCTACGGTCGGTTTACTGGAAACCATGATGACCACCACGGTGATTAATGAAGTCACCGGAACGGAGGCTGACCGCCATCAAGAATGTCGTGGCCAAGGAATTGCCAATATTGTCAGCGGTTTTATGGGCGGTATGGCTGGTTGTGCCATGATCGGCCAGTCGATTATTAACGTTTCTTCAGGTGCACGTACCCGACTGTCGACTTTGGTGGCTGGGGTATTTTTACTCTGCCTGGTCGTTTTCTTCAAAGACTGGTTAGCTTATGTGCCGATGGCAGCATTGGTAGCGATTATGGTGATGGTGGCCTTCACCACTTTCCAGTGGGATTCAGTGAAACAGTTCCGTCAGCATCCGGCTGCATTTAATGTGGTGATGATTGCTGTGGTGATTGTAGTACTGGCAACGCATAACCTGGCTTTAGGCGTGTTGACTGGTGTACTGCTGTCTGCGCTGTTTATTATCAACAAGCTGGAAAGTGCGGTGAAAGTCGTATCCAGCTGTACGGGGGAGATGCGTCATTACACCATTTATGGTCAGATTTTCTTTAGCAGTTCCGAAAAATTTTTCCAGTTTTTTGACTTTAAAGAAAATATTTCCAAAGTTGTGATTGATCTGAGTCATGCCCATGTCTGGGATATTACTTCAGTGAATATGCTGAATAACGTGGTGCAAAAATTTAAAGATCAAAATATTGAGGTTGAAGTGATAGGCCTGAATGAGGCCAGCAGTACCTTGATTGATCAATACAATCAATCCTGATGAAAGATAAACAGCTTTCATGTTCTTTTATTTTTAAAGCTGCTTTTAGCGACCGAAAAAACCGAGAAAAGTTTGACTTGTTAGGCGCAGGACTTAAAATACCGCATTCGAATTTTTTACATTTGCCAAAGTTATGTCGAACGATCAATTAGACCAGCAAGTCGTAGAGCTGGACAACTTGAATGAACATCGCGAAATTGTCACTTTTATGCGCCGTTCATCTCCGCTGAATACCTCTCAACGTACTGCGCTTGAACAATATGGTCAGCTAATTTTGGAATATCCGGTGGGTGATTTGCGTCAGCATTTTGAACATCCTGAACGCCCACTTACGGTGGAAATTGGTTTTGGTATGGGTCGTTCACTGGTACTCATGGCAAAAGCCAATCCTGAACGCAACTATGTCGGCATTGAAGTCCATGTTCCGGGTATCGCACAATGTGTGTATGAAGCCGGTATGGCAGGCTTAACTAACTTACGTTTATTGGATGCCGATGCCATTCAGGTGCTTCGTGAAATGCCAGACAACAGCATTAATGCCATTCAGCTGTATTTTCCTGATCCTTGGCAAAAGAAACGTCATTTCAAACGTCGCTTTGTATCGCATGACCGTATGCCACTGGTGGAACAGAAACTGGAAATGGGCGGGACTTTCCACTCAGCAACCGATTGGGAACCTTATGCTGAATGGATGCTGGACGTTTTAGATAACCGTCCAAACCTTGAAAATATGGCCGGCAAAGGCAACAGCTATCCACGTCCAGACTGGCGCCCACAAACCAAATTTGAACGTCGCGGTTTAGAGGAAGGTCATAAAATTAACGACTTCCTGTTCAAGAAAATCAAATAACCTTAATCGACAGAATAAAAAAATGGCTCATATCAATGAGCCATTTTTTATACTCAAAGTTTAAGCTTTTATCGCCATATAACCTTGATAGGATAAAATCTGGGTAAACCGCTGCACAGCATCGAAACCACTCGCTTTCAGTTGTTCAAAAGTTTCCTGCTCCGATAATGGATAAAAATCATCCTCCATGCGTTCTACCATGGCAGCAGCTTGTGCGGGGGTCAAACCATTGGCTTCGCAAATCTGTTTTAATGTTTCCAGCTCATAGACCGAGTTTATTTTGGTTAAGTCAAAAGTTATGAATATTCCTTGCGATTTTAAATGCGAAGAAATAGCCTTAAAGAACTTGGGCTTATCTGCATAATTGACAAAATGCGTCACCAGAATGGAAAGTACTGCATCATAGGATGGGCCCGTTTTTAACTGGTCTACCTCACCCAATACAAATTCCACCCGATGTGATGCATTTAAGGTGTGGATATGATGTCTGGCTTTATCCAGCATGTTTTGCGACAACTCTGTTGCGGTAAAGGTCCAGTCAGGAAACAACTGGACCAGATGACCCAGCTCATAGCCCGTACCACAACCGACAATCAGCACATGCGCATACTCATCCACATAAGCTTTTAATAAAGCTGTAATTTGCTGATGTACCACTTCATAACCAGGAATGAGCTTACGGATGTGTAAATCATAACCATCTACCACATACTGGCTATTAAAATCCTTTGCCATAAGTGCCTCCCTTTACAATGCATGGCCTAAATTTATTTAAGTTTAAGTGACTCATCAGGATGATGCGATTGCAAAATCTGTTGACTCATCAGATTGTAAATATTTTTCAAATCTTCCCGTTTGGCATCATCCAGCATCTGTTGATGCATATTCAGGATATTTTGATCTCCCCGCATTGCAGGCCCGGTCTGCATCTGCTTAGGGTCATGCTGTACAGCTTTATGGGCGGTTTCCAAAATTAACGGGTAAAGCAGCGAGAAATCGACTTGCTGTGCATCGACCACCTGCTTCGCCATGTCATAACAATAATTGCTGAAATTACAGGCAAATACAGCCGCCAAATGCAGACTTAAACGTTGCGCCGATGAATATTGATAGACTCGTGAACTTAAGCTATTTGCTAGATTGGTCAATTGCGCCAGATCATTCTGCTGGACTGCTTCCACAAACAATGGCGTGGCCTGCCAATCTACTTCTCGGGCCAGGCTAAAAGTTTGTAAAGGATAAAATACTCCGGCACGTGGATGAACCTCTGCCAGAACTTGAATATCGGTACTGCCTGAGGTATGCACAATCAAGACATCGGCTAATTGTGCATGCACCTGTTGAATGACCTCAGCAATTACTTGATCGCTCACTGCAATAATCACCAAATCCACATCTGCTTGAAGTTCTGCAATATTGACTATTGCCTGTGCAGTGACCTGACTTGCCAAAGTCTGGGCATGTTCTAAAGTCCGGCTATAGATCTGTACAATTTGATGATTTTGGCTTAAAACAGCAGCCAGATGATGCGCCACGCGTCCCGCACCAATAAAACTAATTCGCATAGCTAAGTTCACGTTTTACAATTCTGTACAAGCATGCCAATAATAAAAGGACGAATCAATTCGTCCTTTTATTTAATTGCAATTCAATATGTATGGATAAGTGTACTTTTTTTAAACCGAGATAAAGTTGACCTTTCACTTATTACTGCTTATTTACACCCTGCTCATCCACTTCACGCACCACACCTGTTTCGGTATTTAATACTTCAAACTCAATACGGCGATTTTTAAACTGTCCTTCAGGCGTTGCATTATCCGCTACAGGTTGTTCCGAACCATACCCTACTGCTTGCAACTGCGACGAATCAACACCCTGTTTGACCAGGTAATCTACAATGGCTTGAGCACGTTTTTGTGATAATGCTTTATTCGCCTCAGCATTACCTACGGCATCTGTATGCCCTTTTACTGTTAATTGAACTTGTGGCGCGCGTTTAATCAATGCAGCAGCCTGATCCAGAATCGATTTATTGGCATCTGGAATCTCGGCACTTGCGGTAGCAAAATTTATAATCTGCATATTCAGTGCGGTTGCAATATCCAGTGCACGAATCTGCTCTGGATTAATTTCCGCCAATGCTTGTTCTGAATTGCTATTTCCGGTAGCAATGGCACTATCGGGATTTACAACTGCTGATGCACTCTGCATTCCAGCCGGAGTCAGCACAGTCATGTTTTTCGCTAGAGGACGAATTTGAGCTGCAAGCTGTTCAGCATCCGCCGGATGAGCAGTCTGAATGGAGAGCTGATCTCCCATCCAGGTTAATGAGACATTAGGTACACCTTTGAGCAGTTTCAATACGCTTGGAATGACATCCTGATCGATAAATTCTGAATGATAACGACTATTGTTTTCTACACCACAACCGATGTTGTGATTAAAAATCTGTTTAATTTCTTGTTGTAAAATATCAATATAATTTGCATTGCCGGAATAGAGCTGACATGTGGTTAAATCTCCTGTCGAACCGGTACTTAACTGTAATTTTGCCGGTTCACTACTCGCAGTTTCAGCAGGTATGCCACTTGCTGGACTGATCTGTTTTTTATCTGAACACGACTTAAAAATAAATGCTAATAGCACAGCTAAAATAAGGAAAACAATCAAGGGAATTAAAAAGCCTGATTTCCTTTTTCCCTCAGTGACCCGATAAGGGTCAACGGGTGGCGCTTGATGTAGACTTTGCCCTGATGCCGTACTGATTCCTAAAGCACTGAGGAGTGCAGGAGCCCAATGTGGCAAGGCACTGGTTACAGCAGGCCAATGGCTTTCAATCAGATGGGTAATCGCACCGGGTTCGGAAGATCCAGCCTCATTTTCCAATACCCCCAAGGTGGGTGCTATAGAACGATTGAGAGTTGATTCGATTGTTTCGGTCGGTACCGTGCCGGAAACCTGTTGCAAAAACTCCTGCTTTAAAGAGGGGTTGATGTTGAAGATATCGCCCAGTCTTGGATTTAATTGATTCTGTAAATTTATAATAAACTCGGGTTTAGATTTGAAGATAGATAACAAAATGGGGATAAAACTACTTAAGGCCTGACTTTTCTCACTCAGGTATTCGGTTTCACCCTCCAAAACCGTTGCAGATACTTTCTGCTTTAATAAATCAATCAAATTAAGATTCATGGCTTATTCCTCTTATTGTCTTTTTATCATGTCCTTTTTTAGTCTATTCGTTCATTTTTTAGTCAGTGTAATAAATTGTATTATTTGAATACTATTATTTTTCAATAATAAAAAAGCCAGCCGAAGCTGACTTTCTTAAATTTTACATTCAATCTAATCGCTTAAGCCGCAAAAGTTTTAATCACTTTACCCACCACTTTCTGGTTAATCAGCGGGGTATTTTTACCTTGAGACACGATGCTTTCTTTGCTGACTGTCCACTCAAGTTGAGGATCAAGCAAAGCCCAGCCCGCTTCTTCAGTCCAGCGTTCTAGCATGTTTGCTACTTTTGCCGGTGCAACGGTAACTTTTTCCACCCACTCCAAAGGCTCAAATAAACCTTCATTGATGAGTTGAATACCAAAAGGTACAAATGTATCAAATGCAGTAAAACCTGGTTGGGTTTCAGCAAATGGCGCCATTTTTGCAGAACTGCTCAGTGGTTCATGGTGAGTCGTAATCGCATCAATGATGCCATCTTTCACACCCTGACGCAGCAAGTTCTTGTCTTGCTCGGAACGTAAAGGCGGACGTACATGAGCAAGTGAATTGAAGCCATCAATCAGCTGATCGGTCAGATGTAACTGGTGCATAGCCACATCACAAGTTACTGGCAAACCTTTTTCTTTTGCAATACGAATCAGTTCCACAGAAGCACCGCAAGACAATAAGCCGAAGTGAGCACGGACTTTAGTCGCTTCAATCATCAGCAGATATTTTGCAATCGCAACGGTTTCAGCCAAAGCTGGAATCATCGGCAAGCCCTGACGTGAAGCAATAAAGCCTTCATGCACACAACCGTCTTTGGCAATTTGTGGTTCTTCCGCATAGAACACGACGGTCATATTCAGCCCAGCAGCATACTCCAGGGTACGAATCACTACATCATCATCGGCAAACGGTGCATTGGCATTGGAAACTGCAGTACAGCCACCCTTTTTCAGACTCGCCATATTGGCAGGTTGATTGCCTTTCAAACCTTGCGTTTGTGCACCAATCACCTGCAAATAAATGCCACCATCCAGCATGGCTTTTTCCACCAGACCATGAATTAAAGCACCATTGTCTTGTACGATCGGTTTTGAGTCTGGTGGGGTAAACACATGCAGAATACCGTTTTCACGGGCAGCTTTGCCTTCAGACTTTAAAGTCCCATGCTGCTGCTGACCCGGTTCACGTAAACGCGCGCACAGATCCACCATAGTTGGCATCAGCCATTTACCTTGCCCGTTAATCGTTTCAGTGACATTAGCAGTTTCAGCAACTCGTTTGCCATTTTCAATATATACAGTCTGTACGCTGTCGGTTTTATTGATGGGGTCCAAGACACGTACATTTTCAATTTTTACAATACTCATGACTTTCCCTTATCCCGCAACCGCTTCTAACAAACCTTTTTCTTGCAACTGACCTTGCATTGCCAGAGCCAATACCGCCATACGTACTGCAATACCGTTGGTCACCTGATGCAGAATCACTGACTGGGTGCCATCGGCAATACTGGAATCAATTTCCACACCACGGTTCATTGGGCCTGGATGCATCACGATGCAATCCGGTTTTGCCATAGCCAGACGCTCTTTGTTCAGACCGTACATTTTGTAAAATTCAGCTTGTGAAGATAAAGCGGGTGAATCAATACGTTCGTTTTGAATACGCAGGGTAATGATCACGTCGCAATCTTTAATGCCTTCTTCCATGTTGTTAAATAAACGGACACCTTCGCCATATTCAGCAAAACCATAAGGCAGCAAGGTATTTGGCGCAATCACACGGATATCTTTACAGCCTAAAGTTTGCAGTGCCGCAACATCTGAACGTGCTACACGTGAATGCTTGATGTCACCAATAATGGCAATGCTGATATCTTCAAAATTCTTTTTGGTTTCACGGCGAATGGTCAGCATGTCCAGCATCGCTTGTGTCGGATGTGCATGACGGCCATCACCGGCATTAATAATGGCAACATTCGGGCAGACATCTTTGGCAATAAAATGCGGCGCACCTGAAGATGAATGACGCACCACAAAAATGTCGGTTGCCATGGCTTCCAGATTCCACAAGGTGTCACGCAGGGTTTCGCCTTTAGAGGTACTAGAACGCGCAATATCAATGTTGAGCACATTGGCAGACAAACGCTTTGCTGCAGCTTCAAAAGTGGTACGGGTACGGGTAGAGTTCTCGAAAAACAGGTTCATCACCGTACGACCTTCGAGAAGATTATTGGTAATCAGCTGATTTTGGTCATTAAAAAAGGACTGCGCAGTGTCCAATATTTTTGTGAGTGTTTCTTTAGAAAGACCCTCGATGGTGAGGAAGTGTTTTAAGTTACCATCTTGGTTGAGTTGAATCTGGCTCGGAGTATGCAATGCCGCCAAGTGCATGAGAGATTCCTTATACGTTAAGTCAACGTATTATACAGAGTTTAAGCGATTTAAATAGTTCAGCTTGATCTTACTTGTCTAAAAAGCAGCTCGGTATTTGGAATAAAAAATATAATTCCCATTTAATTTTTCAATAAGATAAATTAACCATTCAATGATTTAGCCATCTGATTTTTAAAATAAAAACAGGTAACTCAGCCTGATTCCGAGTTACCCTAGACAACTAACGTAGAGCCCCAATGTAGCGGTTTGCCCCTTGTGCACGCTCTATATCTTCTTGAGTGGGTTCAACCGAAATTAATTCTTCATGTTGGGTGAACTGAATTTCATTTTCAGGCTCTTCATCAGTTTTTAGTCCCAGCACTTTAGTCAAACGTTCAACTAGGCGAAGTAATTCAGGGTCTTGTGTCTGTTTCGCCATTGCCACCACATGTTCGGCATATTCGACATTCTCTGTAAGATAGCTTGCATCAATCACACGCCCTGATACCCGTCTTAACCGTGCATAAATAAGTGTTGCCACTGAAAAAACTTCATTTGTAATGATTACACTTTCTGACATTTGTCATTCCCATCTCTAAAAAAGAAAGTGAGGCATCAAGTGCTCTTCTTGATCAAGCAGCCTCACTGGGCTATGCAGCAATATCTGTACCAATATCAAAAAAAGCTCACATGATTCAACATATGAGCTCTCTTAAAATGATGTTTTTATTATATTTTAGAATAGGCTAAAACTTACATGGCCTTCGTCAAAAACTTTTTTATTGGCATTATTTTCCTTCGAAAGACGAATCTGTTGATCTTCTCCATTTGTAAGTTCACGATCATCCTGTAAGTCTAAAAGCACTCGCAAACGTTCCACATAGCTGGCAAGCTCTGGATCCTTTGTCTCAAATGCAAGTGTGACCACATGATGTGCATAGGAACGATCCTGCATTAAATACATGACATCAATAACCCGGCTATTCACTTTCCTTAAGCGTGCATATAATAATGTCGCAACTGAAAAAATATCATCCTTTTTTGCTGTAATATTCACATTTTTCACTCAATAAAATCCATTCATTAAACTTTAAAACTTACTTTTAAGCGCAATGTAATTTTACATATCGTCTGAATTTTCAATTGGCTTTTTATTCCAACATTTAGAGCTTTTTATAATTAATACACTGACCTAAGTCGCTTGAAGTTTTCAAAATATAAAAAGTTTTCAGCACTAAAATAAGTTAAACTTATACAAGTTTTTATTTTATTTTTTCGGTCTCTCTATTTTATGAATACCTCTTCACGTTTAAGCAATTACTGGGTCACCTGTGCAGATGGTCTTGAAACCTTACTCCGCGAGGAAATTGAAGGTTTAGGTGTTCAAAATATTGAACAGTTACCGGGTCGTTTGATTTTCAAAGGCACACTGGCAGATGCATACCGTATTTGCATGTGGTCTCGTTTGGCTTCACGTGTTTTAACCCCTATTCATGTTCATGAACTTGAATTTACCCATGACGCACGTGATGTTGCAGAAGAGCTCTATGAAGGTGCAATCAACTTTGACTGGTCACTCATTTTCGCACCACAAAGTACATTTGCCATTCGTTTACATGTAGAACGTGAAATCAAGGTCAATACACAATTCGCAACTTTACGGGTAAAAGATGGTGTGGTGGATTCCTTTATGGAAGCTGTGGGTAAACGCCCAAGTATCGACATCAAACAGCCAGAAATTACCCTCTATGTACTTGCTGGTAAAACTGCGCATACCTATTGTCTGGATTTATCTGGCGATTCCTTACATAAACGTGGCTATCGTCATTACATGACCGATGCGCCGATTAAAGAAAATCTTGCGGCAGCCATTCTGCAAAAAGCCCAATTAAAAAAACGTAATCCCGATATTATTCTCGACCCGATGTGTGGTTCAGGGACCTTTATCATTGAATCATTGATGATGCTGACTGACCGTGCTCCTGGCCTGGTACGTCGCTTTGGCTTTAATGGCTGGAATGGTCACGACCATGAACTGTGGATGTCAATTAAGGCAGAAGCCGCAGAACGCCATCAAACAGCATTGCAACAACAGCCTTTACCGCAGTTTTATGCCTATGATGCAGACTGGGAAGCAGTCAAGGCCACCAAGCAAAACATCATTGCAGCCGGTTTTGAAAAGCTGCTTGACCATATCAAAATTGAAGAGCGCACGCTGGCTGATTGGCCTGATTTCAAGGCTGAAGGCAAAACCTCATTTATTGTCACCAACCCGCCTTATGGTGAGCGTTTAGGTGACAAAGCCTCTAACCGTGCCTTATATTTAGGTTTATCTGCCCTGCTACAAAAGAACTTCCCGAACCAGTATGCTGCGGTAATTGCTGCGCAGGTTGAACAAGCCGACGTGCTGGCATTCAATGAACCGCAAATTCTGCGTTTGATGAATGGTAAACTGCCGATTTATGTACGTTTCGGCATTATTAAGCCTGCACCAGTATCAGAACCGTTCTTGGCTCACTGGCAACCGCAGCAATTCGAGCCGATTGAAGGTGCTCAGGACTTTACCAACCGTCTGCAAAAAAACATGCAGAATCTAAAAAAATGGGCAGTAAAAGAAAACATTTACTGTTTGCGTTTATATGATGCCGATTTGCCTGACTTTAATGTTGCGGTAGATTTATATGGTGACCGTTTACATGTGCAAGAATATGCACCACCAAAAACCATCGATCCGGAAAAAGCTAAAAAGCGTTTTAATCTTGCTTTACAAGCCATTCGTGCAGTGACCGGTTTAGGTCGTGATGCCATTTTCATTAAAACCCGTGCACGTCAGGAAGGTAAAAACCAGTACACTAAACAGAGTACTGCGTCTAAACGTTTTATCGTACAGGAAGGCAAAGCCAAAATTTTAGTCAACTTGACGGATTATCTGGATACCGGCCTGTTTCTGGATCATCGTCAAATGCGCTTGCGTATTGCAGCAGAAGCGAAAGGAAAGCATTTCCTCAACCTGTATAGTTATACCTCTACAGCAAGCCTACACGCAGCTTTAGGGGGCGCTGCCAGTACCACCAGTGTCGATTTATCCAACACTTACCTGAACTGGTCCAAAGAAAACTTTGTCTTGAACGGTTTAACCGTAGATCATGCCGATGAACAACACCAGTTCTTTGCCAGTGACTGTTTTGAATGGCTAAAAGAAGGTCATGAACAATATGACCTCATTTTTATCGATCCGCCAACCTTCTCGAATTCGAAAAAGTTTTATGGTACCTTTGATGTACAACGTGACCATTTATCCCTCATCAAGCGTGCCATGAACCGCCTGACTACAGAAGGAACTTTATACTTTTCGAATAACTATCGTGGTTTCGAGATGGATGAAGAAATTCTGGCGTTCTTTGATGTTCAGGAAATTACCAATGAAACCATTGGACCAGACTTTAAACGTAATACCAAAATCCACCGTGCATGGAAAATTCAACATCCACAAAATGGCTAATATATTTTAGATACTGCACTAACTAAAAAGGCTGCCTATCTGGCAGCCTTTGTTTTTACATATGTTAATTTAAAAATTTCTTTTCACCGTATTTATATTCAATACCGATTTTTAAGATATCACCTTCCCGTTTCGCTTGCAGCGTCTGCTGCATACCATCCAGCATTTGCTCAAGTTCCTGGTCAGATAAGGTTTTACCGCCCTGTTGCAGATAGTTTTTCATGATGGTTTTCATGATCTGTTTATCATATTCAAGATTGGCCTGATATTCGACCAGATTCGGTGCCATTTTAACCAAACTTTCAAAAGAGGATTGATGCCCCGGCATCACCTTTCCTGTCAGGCTGGCTTTGGCATAACCCTCACCCACCTTAATTTGATTATTCTGCGATTCAAAAGCAAAACCGTCATTTACAATGGCCAGGAAACTGCTCACCATATCCTGATTGAGTTCTTCTTTTGCTATACATGCTGCACTACTTTTTTCCAATAAATCAAAAAAATTCTGCACTTTTTGTCGATTAAGATCAGTCAGCTTAAAATTCATTTCAAAATCATGAAAACTAGGAGTTTTATACATGGTCATTTCATCAATTTTGACCTGAGTATCAAAAGCAACCTTGGTTTTATCGAGCTGAGTATTTACCCGCAAAGCAAAGCCTTTTAATTCACCACTGCCAAACTGCTGTACATTTCGATCCGTACGCTGAATTGAAGCAATATTTAAACGAGCTTCCCCCTCCTTCAGAACCGTGTTTAAGCCATGATTGCTTTCAAACTCTAAATCGCGCATCTGCATCTGGCCCAACTTATCATTCACCGTCATATTCGGAATTTGAAATTTTACATTCAACACATCGAATTGATCATCTTTTGATTTGGCAAGCATTGTAAAAGTCATGGGATCAATGCGGGTTTGTATATCTGCATCATTTTTCTCATACACCGGAGTGACGAGTGAAGTATGCATTCTTCCCAACCAATCAATTTTTGTTTGAACCGTTAACGGTTGCTTCAGTAAACGTTGGAAGGTTGCATCACCTTGCTTTAGTGAGATTTTTGATTGAATCTGATAGCCATTCCAGCTGCGCTTGATTTTATCTTGACCGCTAATCATCAGGATATCTTTAGGCTTACAGGGATCAAGAGTAAATTCGGCCGTCCAGTCGGCAGAACCCTGCATCGCACCCATATTAAAATTTTTATACTGAATCGACATGAAATTTGATTTTTGAGACTGTTGATAATAGGAAGTTAAACTTTTGTCTGCATATAAATTCCCTCCTATGACCGCTGTTGCCAATACCACAATGCTTCCCAGACCCCAAGTTAATTTTGACATAGTATCTGCTCTAGATTTATATGTTTTTATTAAATAATAAGTATAATTAAATTTTTTAATAAAAGATAATTATTTTTTAATAATTAATAACTTATACACATAAAAAACCAAAAAAAACTTTAAAAATTATGTCAATTTTTTACCTAAAATTTCACTTTTTCGACTGAAATTGTCAGGCATAAAAAAACCCAGCCGAAGCCAGGTTTTTTTCTATTTACAGCAAATTAACTTAATTTCATTTTTTCAAATTCAAGATGACCATTTTCCCCTTTTACGAAAATGGTATCTCCTGGCAGAAAATCACCACTCAGGATTTTTTGCGCCAATGTATTTTCTACTTGTTGCTGGATAGCACGCTTCAATGGACGAGCACCATATACCGGGTCAAAACCGGCATCAATCAACTGATCAAATGCAGTGTCATCCACTGAAAGACGCATGTCTTTTTCGCTTAAACGTGCACGCAAACGGTCCAGCTGAATATCGGCAATACCACGAATTTGCGCTTTTTTCAGTGAATGGAACACCACCAGCTCATCAATACGGTTAATAAATTCTGGACGGAAGTGTTGAGATACAGCCGCCATCACCACTGCACGAACTTCATCATCAGTTGCGTTATCGCCCAATTCACGGACATCTTGCGAACCCAGGTTTGAAGTCAGCACAATCACCGTATTTTTAAAGTCCACCACACGACCTTGCGAGTCGGTTAAGCGGCCATCATCCAGTACTTGCAGCAAGATATTAAATACGTCTGGATGTGCTTTCTCCACTTCATCAAACAACACTACGCTATAAGGTTTACGGCGTACCGCTTCAGTCAAGATACCGCCCTCTTCATAACCGACATACCCCGGAGGCGCACCCACCAAACGGCTGACCGAATGTTTCTCCATGAACTCACTCATATCAATACGCACCATGGCATCATCACTGTCAAACAGGAAGTTGGCCAAGGCTTTGGTCAATTCGGTTTTACCCACCCCGGTTGGTCCGAGGAACAGGAATGAACCACTTGGACGGTTCGGATCAGACAATCCTGCACGTGAGCGACGTACTGCATTAGAGACTGCTACTACGGCTTCATCCTGCCCTACCACACGGTTATGCAGGAATTCTTCCATATGCAGCAATTTCTCGCGTTCACCTTGCAGCATTTTCGCTACAGGAATACCGGTTGCAGCACTGACCACTTCGGCAATTTCATTTTCCGTAACTTTGGTACGGATCAGTTTCGGTTCTTCACCATTTTCCTCAGCAACCTCTTCTGCAGCAAGACGTTTTTGTAATTCAGGAATAACCCCGTATTGCAAACGACTGGCTTCTGCCAAGTCACCTTCACGCTGGGCTTTTTCAAATGCGGTACGCGCTTTATCGAGTTCAACTTGCGCTTGGCTGGTGCCTTCAACCAGTCGTTTTTCAGCAATCCACTGTTCTTCCAGATCACTGTATTCTTTCTGTACTTCTTCGATCTGTTTTTCCAGATGGCTGACTTCTGCCTTGCTTACCGAATCTGCATCCTGTTTCACCGCTTCCAGCTGCATTTTCAATTGAATTAGGCGACGATCCAAACGATCGAGTGGCTCAGGTTTGGAATCAATTTCCATTTTAATCCGCGAAGCTGCCTCATCAATCAGGTCAATGGCTTTATCGGGCAATTGACGGTCAGTGATATAGCGGTGCGACATTTTCGCTGCGGCAATAATCGCTGAATCCAGAATCTGTACCCCGTGATGGGTCGCATATTTCTCTTTTAAGCCACGCAGAATTGCAATAGTATCTTCAACGCTTGGTTCATCGACCAATACTTTTTGGAAACGGCGTTCCAGTGCAGCATCTTTTTCAATGAACTGGCGGTATTCATCTAATGTGGTTGCACCAACACAGCGCAGCTCACCACGGGCCAATGCAGGTTTAAGCATATTGCCTGCATCCATGGCACCTTCGCCCTTACCTGCGCCCACCAGGGTATGTAATTCATCAATGAAGAGGATGATTTCGCCTTCATGTTTGGCCAAATCTTTCAGAACTGCTTTTAATCGCTCTTCAAACTCACCGCGATATTTTGCACCAGCCAGCAATGAACCCAAGTCCAAAGATAAAACCCGTTTACCTTTCAGGCCTTCCGGAACTTCACCGTTGACAATGCGTTGTGCCAAGCCTTCCACAATTGCCGTTTTACCCACTCCAGGCTCGCCAATCAGTACCGGATTATTTTTGGTACGGCGTGACAAGACCTGAATGGTACGTCGGATTTCTTCATCACGACCAATCACAGGGTCAAGTTTGCCGGACATGGCACGTTCAGTTAAGTCTATGGTGTATTTATTAAGTGAATCACGTTGATCTTCATGGGTATTACTCATGACTTTTTCGTCACCTCGAATTTTTTCAATCGCTTTGCGTAAGCTTTCAGTAGTTACGCCGACATTATTTAATAAAGTTTTGGTTGCACCAGTTTCCGCTAAAGCGAGTAGCACCCAGTCGGTAGATAAAAACTCATCCCCGGCTTTTTGGGCATAGCTGTCCGCCAGATTTAAAGCCCGTACCGCTTCAGGATTTAAGTTGATGTCCCCAGTTGGATTAGCGATGGTCGGCGCATCTTGAAGCGCTTGCTGCACTTTGGTTTGCAGATCACGCAGATTTGCTCCGGCTTGCTGAAACAGGCTGATATTGGCAGGCTCTTCCAGTAACACAGATAAAATGTGAATACCTGAGATGGCAGTATGGTCTTTACCCATGGCCAGAGACTGAGCATCTGATAAGGCTTGCTGCAAGCGATTTGTAAATTTTTCAAAACGCATTCTTATTTTTCCTCACAACAAATTTTGTACTTGGATAATAGATGGGAATGGCTTGATATTTTTCAATAACATTTTTAAAAAATATTTTTAATTTTCAACAACTAAACCAAATTAATATAAAGCTTGGATGTTAGTTATAATATGGGTGTTTAAGCTAATTTTTTCAAGCGTATTGTAATCATTTATGTATGAAATTCTCTTCCCTAGGCATTTTGTATCTTTTAATAAGGAATGGGATCATCAAAGCTTTTAAAAAACTATTGTGATTATGAATACATCAATCAGCTTGATGAATATTCTAGAAATGCATGTTTAGAAGACAGGATTCATCAAAAGTATAATGGGTTACTGTTGAATCCCTCTTAGAGTGAAATTCGTTTTTACTTTATACATTTTTAATTGTGATGCAGAATAAAAATGGCAATCCAAAAATGGATTGCCATCTGGATTTCATTATTCAACTTCAATAATTTCAAAATCGTGGCTAATTTCCACCCCACCATCCGATAACATTTTGCTTGCAGAACAGTATTTTTCAGCTGAAAGTTCAACTGCTTTAGCGACCTGTTTTTCTTTGACTGCTTTACCCGTTACCACAAAATGTAAATGGATTTTGGTAAACACGGCTGGGATGCTATCCGCACGTTCAGCTTTGAGCTGACATACAACATCCGTCACATCTTGGCGAGATTTCTTTAAAATAGTCACAATATCAAAGGAAGCACAGCCACCAAGTCCCATTAATATCAACTCCATAGGACGTGGTCCACGGTTTTGACCACCATATGCCTCGGCCCCATCCATTACAATTTGGTGACCACTTTCCGATTTTGCTTCAAAAGCAACATTCTCTAGCCAATGAACGCTTGTTTGCATTGCAACTACCTGAAAAAAACTATAAATTTACGACGTACCTGTACACTAACATAAATTGAGTTGATAAGGAATTTCAGCTCTTCTGTGTGACAAGTTCACTTTAGGTCTTGTGCGATCTATTAATTATCCATATTCGGAACCGTTAGCATGACTTCAAACTTTTCACAACTTAGCACTGATGCGCTGTCTCCTGGTCAACTCCCTGAGTCAGTAAAAGCATTATTAAAACGTGCATATATAAATCGTTATCCAAAACGCACTGCAATTGTAGATGCAGGCTCAGAATCAAAATCGCTTTATTTGATTTTAAAAGGTTCGGTATCCATTATTTTACGTGAAGATGATGATCGTGAAATTGTGGTTGCCTATTTGAATGCTGGAGACTTTTTTGGGGAAATGGGTCTTTTTGAAGCAAATCCACAACGTACTGCAGAAGTTCGTACACGCGACGTATGTGAAATTGCCGAAATCACCTATGAAAACTTCCACGAATTAAGCAAACAGTATCCAGACCTGAGCTATGCCGTATTTGCCCAGCTTGTACGTCGCTTAAAAAATACCACTCGTAAAGTGACTGACCTGGCATTTATTGATGTATCTGGCCGTATTGCACGCTGCCTGATTGACCTGTCTTCTCAACCAGAAGCCATGATTTTACCGAATGGACGTCAAATCCGTATTACCCGTCAGGAAATTGGCCGTATTGTTGGTTGTTCCCGTGAAATGGTCGGTCGTGTCCTCAAAACACTGGAAGAACAAGGCATGATCCAGACTGATGGTAAAGCCATCCTGATTTATGATGTTTCTGCTGAAGATAGCAATGCAGCTTTAGAAGACGAGGATGATGAAGAATAAGTTTTCTTCCATTCACCATAAAAGCAAATCCTAAGATTTGCTTTTTTTATGTCCGTAATTTGCAACCTGTTCTTTTTAAATTTTTTATGACAACTTTAAAACAATTCATGATTTAACCCTGATGCAAAAATCAGTTAGCCTAATGCACAATGTTAAACTTGATAAAAATTAAGGGATCAACCTCTATGCAACTCAAATCTTTAGCCAATACAGGGATTCTTGTGCCTGAAATTTGTTTAGGCACCATGACCTTTGGTGAACAAAATACCCAGGCAGAGGCCTTTCAACAGCTTGAATATGCTCTGGATCAGGGGTTGTTTTTTTGGGATACCGCAGAAATGTATCCGGTCCCACCAAAACCTGAGACTCAAGGAGCAACAGAAACCATCCTGGGCAACTGGATTGCACAACGTGGTCAGCGTGACCAGCTGTTCATTGCCTCAAAAATCGCCGGTCCCTCACAAGGCGGCAGCCATATCCGTGATGGCCAAACACGCTTTACTGCAGCTGAGATTAGCTCGGCAATCGATGGCTCGTTAAAACGCCTGCAGAGTGATTATATTGACCTGTATCAATTGCATTGGCCACAACGTCCAACCAATTTCTTCGGAAAATTGGGTTATGGCAATACAGAAGCGCACAATCAACAGCAAGTCACTGCCTTAGAAGAAACCTTAAGCGCCTTAAGTGATGAAATTAAAAAAGGCCGTATCCGTTATATTGGGCTGTCCAATGAAACCCCGTGGGGAACTTTAAAATTTTTACATCTGGCTGAAAAGTTAGGCCTGGAAAAATTTGTCAGCGTACAAAATCCGTATAGCCTGTTGAACCGGACTTATGAAATTGGCATGTCTGAAATTGCCCATTATGAAAATGTCGGCTTACTTGCCTATTCCCCTTTAGCCTTTGGTTACTTGACCGGTAAATTCCGCCATGGTGCTCGTCCAGCCAATGCACGGGTCAGCCTATTTTCCCGTTTTAGCCGCTATAGCAATCCTGAAAGTGAATGGGCAACTGAACAGTATGCTCAGCTTGCAGAGCGACATGGCTTAACCCCAACCCAACTGGCATTGGCATTTATTAAGCAGCAGTTCTTTGTCACCAGTACCATTATTGGCGCAACCAACCTGGATCAACTGAAAGAAAATATTCAGGCTTTTGACATTGATTTATCAGCAGAAGTTTTACAGGGCATTGAAGATATTCACCGCCAGCAGCCGAATCCAGCGCCCTAATTTCATTTTAAGCACTGCTTTAAAATGAAATTAGAAAAGTTAAAGCTTTATATTCGATCACTTCGAAATTATGGACACCATCTTCCCTTGCGCACTCAGAATATATTCTGAGGATGCTCATCCCCCATAGGAAGAGGGAGTAAAAGCAAAAAAGGATGCTATAGGCATCCTTTTTTATGAATAAAACAACAATTAGCGTCTGTTATAAATAGCTTGAGCTGCAGGCAAGTTTTTACGCATTGCTTCGATACGCTGACCATTTGAAGGGTGAGTCGACAGGAATGATGTACCACCTGCACCTTCTAACTTGTTCATTTTTTCCCAAAGGGTAATCGCGGCTTGCGGGTTATAACCGGCACGTGCCATTAGCATTAAACCACCTTGGTCTGCACGGCTTTCAAGACTACGTGAATATGGCAAGCCCACACCCACTTGTGTGCCTAACTGAGCTGCTGCTGCACCCAATTGACCGACATTATTGCCTGCATAGCCTAAACCAATGTTTAAAGCTAGGTCAGTTAAAGCTTGTGCACCAATTTTTTGTTTGGAATGTTCTTCCAGGGCATGCACCATTTCATGACCCATCACAGCTGCAATTTCAGCATCGGTCAGATTAAGTTTATTCACAATACCAGTGTAAAACACCACTTTACCCCCTGGTGCCACATAAGCATTAATCTGGTCTGATTTCAGCACAGCCAATTGCCAGTCAAACTTTTGGCCTGTCTGGTTGATTTGATCACCATAAGGTTTTAGACGTAAAAATACCGAATTAATTCGCTTATAAGTGGTAGATGAAGTATCTAAGGTTTTATTGGCACTTGCTTCCTGAACAGTTTTATTAAAGCCCTGCGCAGCAGTAACATTTAATGTGGATGAATCTGCCCCAGCCATATCCGCTACAGTGGTACAACCTGAAATAGTGATTACACTCGCTGCACACAAACTTAAAATCAGCTTGCTGTTCATTATAATAATCTCCGCCTTAAAACTAGATATCTCTTTTCAGGAGATTATATGAAATAGTGAATAATCTTTAAATTGATATTCTCTTCACAATCATATCATTTATGTAAACAAGGTCATTTAAGAAATTGAAAACTAAGCCAATAAAGCAAACATAAAACATTTAGCCCCAAGTATATCTGGGAAAGGGGTTTAATTTTCTGTTCCAGTTGTTCATTTTTGCGCTTAAAAAATAAAAATGCATTTTGAATCAGAACAATGGGGACCAGAATACAGGCAATGATAACGCTTAATCCAATAAGTGCTGCATTAATAATTGCGGGATCTTGTGTTTGTGCCTGAATAACCAGCATGGCAATGGTCGGTGCCCCACCCATTGCAAACAGTAATGAATAAAACATCGTCGCTGATATATTTTTATGCATCATGCACAACCTTGTATTTCTTTTATATTTAACATTCTAGCAAGCGCAAATAAATTAAACAGTATTCTCTGATGCAACTTTAGTCGGGCAAAACAGTCTGCATACTGGTCGTAGATATATTTTCCAAATGAAATGGACAAAAAAAGCCTCGCAAATGCGAGGCTTTTTGTACATCTTAATTCTTGGCAGATTAAGCTTCGAATGGATGGCGAAGAATAATCGTTTCTTCACGGTCTGGACCAGTTGAAATGATGTCGATTGGACATTCAATCAATTGCTCAAGACGTTTTACGTAGTTAAGTGCGGCTTCTGGTAACTGATCAATTGATTTAGCACCAAAAGTAGACTCAGACCAGCCTGGCATAGTTTCATAAATTGGCTTTAAAGTTTCGAATGCAAGCGCATCAGAAGAACCTACGCAACCAGAATCAGCAGCTTCGTAACCGACACAGATTTTCACTTCTTCTAAACCATCAAGAACGTCAAGTTTAGTCAAGCAGATACCAGAAAGTGAGTTTACTTCTACTGAACGGCGAAGAATTTCAGCATCGAACCAACCACAACGACGTTGACGGCCAGTAGACGCACCAAATTCTGAACCTACAGTACCCAAGTGTTTACCAATTGCATCACCCACATCGTTCGCAGCATCGTAAACAAGCTCAGTTGGGAATGGACCAGCACCTACACGTGTTGTGTACGCTTTAGTGATACCCAATACATAGTCAAGGTGTAATGGACCAAGACCAGAACCAGAACTTACGCCACCAGCAGTCGTGTTTGAAGAAGTTACATACGGATATGTACCATGGTCAACGTCAAGAAGTGAACCTTGCGCGCCTTCAAACATGATGTTATCACCGTTTTTACGGTATTTATGAAGTTCACCTGTTACGTCCACAACTAATGGAGCAACAACTTCACGCCATTGGTCGCAAAGAGCAAGTACATCTTCAAGATTAACTGCTTCTACACCGTAGAATTGAGTTAATTGGAAGTTATGGTATTCAAGAAGCTCGGTAAGTTGAGCTTTAAGATGTTCACCACCACGTACCAGGTCAGCAACACGAATTGCACGACGTGCAACTTTATCTTCGTAAGCGGGACCAATACCACGGCCAGTTGTACCAATTTTTGCATTGCCACGTTTTTTCTCACGCGCTTGGTCAAGTGCAATGTGGTTTGGAAGGATTAACGGACAGTTTGGAGAAATACGTAAACGCTCACGTACTGGCACGCCTTCTTTTTCAAGAATATCCATCTCTTTAATAAGCGCTTCAGGTGAAAGAACCACGCCGTTACCAATTAAGCACAGTACATTTTCACGTAAAATACCAGATGGAATGAGGTGTAATACAGTTTTCTTACCACCAACCACAAGAGTATGGCCTGCGTTGTGTCCGCCTTGATAACGAACGACCGCTGCCGCTTGATCTGTGAGCAGGTCAACGATTTTACCTTTACCTTCGTCGCCCCATTGGGTACCGAGTACCACAACATTCTTGCCCATAATAGCCTCATTGCATCATGCTGTTAAAATTGAAAACTTGAATCAGTGACTCAATACTGATTCAGGTCATTAAATCTGTTCGACTTTCCATTCCCCTGCTACATTCACCAATTGGTGAGTCGCAAACGGAATTGAGTTTAAATCGTCATTGCCTAATAACTGAATAACACTTAAGCCTTGTGCACGCAGAGCAGCAATTGCATCCAGTAATGCTTTGTCTGTCCCTTTCGGTGCAACCACTTTTTGAACTTGCTTGAACTGACCTGCACTGAGTGCATATAAGTCACAAGAGAAGCCTGTTGCAGGACGCGCACGCCCGAAATGTTCACCAATACCGTCATAACGACCGCCTTGAGCCAGGGGTGCTGCACGGTTTGGTGCATAGACGGCATACATTAAACCGGTGTGGTAGTGATATGAACGAAGCTCTACAACATCAATACCAATATGCAAGTCTGGCCAACGTGCCTGAATTTCAGACCGTGTGGTTTTTACTGCGTCAAATGCCTGTTTGAATGCCGGGTCTGCAATAATTTCAGCACTCAGGTTGGCTTCTAAAGCATCTAAATCACTTGAATAACGACCCAGTGCATAAAAATCTGCACCAAATTTTAATTCCTGTGTAAATTCAGCAAGTTCAGGCAATGCTTTACGTTGATAAAGATCCGAAAGCTGACTTTCTTCCGCCTTGCTTAAACCAGCATGTTTAACCAGACTACGGAATAAGCCGACATGACCTAAATCCAGATGGATGCCATCTACAAAACTTGCTGTTTTTAATAAGTTAAGCATCACGTCAATCATTTCGACGTCAGCATCAATACTGTCTGAACCAAAAAGTTCCGCACCCAGTTGCAGCGGTGCACGCGTGGTATTAAAACCTTGAGGTTTGGTGTGTAAAACCGTGCCAGCGTAGCAATAGCGCGCTACGCCTTCGACCGGATGTACATGCGCATCGATACGGGCCACTTGCGGTGTCATATCGGCACGCACACCAAGTAAACGACCAGAGAGCTGGTCGATGACTTTAAAAGTGGCCAAGTCTAAATCTTGATTCGATTCTGAGAGAGAAGAAAGAGATTCGATGTATTCGATAAATGGCGTGTACACCAGCTGATAACCTCGAGATGCGAGGAAATCCAATGCTTCACGGCGCAAAGCTTCAATTACTTGCGCTTGTTCTGGTAATACATCAGCTACACCATCAGGTAATAACCATGTCTCTGAAATGGGCATGTTGTAAACCTAAATACTTGTCAGCGCGGAAGTAATCCGCATAAAAAAATCGGGAGCACACCCGATTTCTCCTAGTCTAGCACGATCACTTTAGCTGTGCACATGACTTTTTGCAGATTTGTTCGTTTTTTACCAACTAATTTATGCCGTTTAAAAAACTGAATCAGCTGAATCATTCACGATTGATCAGCACTCTCGCAAATTCAACCATTATAAAATAAAAAATACTGGAATCCGCTAAAACAGCAAACGCCAATCCAGGCTATTTGTACAAAGCCATTCTTCCAAAAAAACCAGTGACGAGTCAGGCCCTTTTTATAGCAACGTTTCCAAAGCTGGTTTAGTCGCATATTCTGAAAGATCGCTCTACAGCTGCTTTAAGAGAATACTATAAGCTCACCTTAAAATTAGACTGAAGGCTTGTCTGTTGAGTGAACCGTTTTTGCCAGCAGTCCAACCAATTCAGCATTTTGCGATTCCACCTGGTTCAGTTTGGTCGTGGTTTTATCAATCACTTCTTGCTGAATATGCATTTTCTTCGCCAGGTCTTGCATAATTTCCAGCGTTTTTTTAAGGTTTTCTTCCAGATGAACCACTTTTTTTTCCAATTGTTGATTCAACTGAATTTCACTGAGTGCAGCGCCTTGGTTGGTAAATTGTGCCCAAATCAAAAAGATCACTGCTATGGCCAAAAGGAAAATAAATCCCCATATAAATATCAACATAGATGCACTGCTCATGTTATTGATTCCTGACTTATTATTATCATGAATCGAGGTGATTAAATTAAAAAGACTTATAATTTTCGTATAACAATTAAAAAGTGATTGTAAAATTAACTCTGTCTAGCTAGAGAATATTTATTATAAGCATTTTTCTGGGTCGATGATCCACTGCCACTGTCCATAAAGCATTTCCTGACAGTCTATCCATCCTACTGAAGACCAGGCATTTACTCAAGATTCAACCAACCAATCAAACAAATTAATAATAATTGAGCTACATATCACACTTAATACAACTAAGCCCTGCGAAATCCGATCACTTGCGGAAATCGCATCATCCAATAACTCATCTCACCCTCATCTTTTAAATAAGGTTCTTTATTTATGAGTAAAAGATTCACACAAGTCCAGCAAGCGATTCGCATAACCCCATTCATTATCATACCAGGCAAAAACTTTAGCCTGATGACCCACCACCATAGTTTGGCTCAAATCCACAATCAATGAATAAGGCGAATGGTTAAAGTCTGATGAAACCAGAGGTTCATCGGTAACATCCATAATTTCCGCATAATCCTGACGTGCCGATTTGATCAGGATTTCATTAATTTTATGTGCTGTGACATGCGACTGCGCAACAAAAGTGAGGTCAATCGCTGCCACATTAATGGTCGGTACGCGTATGGAATAACCATCTATACGCTCTGCCATTTTCGGCATCACCCGTTTTAAGGCCCCAAGAGCTGAAGATGTGGTCGGAATAATATTGTGTCCTGAAGCACGGGCACGGCGCAAATCTCGATGAGCATGATCCAGCACAGACTGATCTGCCGTCACTGCATGAATTTCTGTCATCAGTGCGGTATCAATACCAAAAGCATCATCAATAATTTTAACTAAAGGAACCAAGGCTTGTGTGGTGCAGGATACACTGGAAATAATCTGGTCCGTGGCTTTGACTTCGTGATGGTTTACCCCATACACAATGGCGGCATCCACCGTGTCAAAGGGTGCAGCACCAATAATGACCCGCTTCGCCCCTGCAGTAACATGTCCTGTGGCTGCTGCACGTGAACGGAATAACCCGGTACATTCCAGCACCACATCAATATTTAACTTATTCCAGGGCAAGTGTTCAGGTTGTTGTTGTGAAAATACCTGTACTTTTAATTGCGCCAGACCTGCAGAAATATGCAAAAAAATCTGTTCATCTTGTAAAAGTACTTCGACCTTGCCTTTGAAGCGACCATGTGTGGTGTCATATTTAAACAAATGCACCAGTGTTTCTACATCTGCAACATCGTTAATCGCCACGATATCAAAATGAAAATCCTTAGGATTTTCAAACCAAGCCCGTAATACATTGCGACCAATTCGCCCGAAACCATTAATGGCTACTCGTTGCATCAGATATCCTTAACTCTTGGGTAGATGTAAACACCGCTCTATGTTAATGGATTTTAACCAGATACCGATACCATTTCTGCTGCTGTATTTATAAAATATCTCGCAACAAAGGGTTCAGCCTGATGCTTTTAAGCTTATTTTTTCGCAAATTTTATTTAGACCAGATTGCCTTAAAATATTTACTTCACTTTTCACTTACTTTATATCTTACGCATAAAGCAGAATTTGGCTGATTAATTCAGTGCATGAAACCTAATAGCGCTTAAATAGAATTGTGATTAATTCGCCTTAAAGTGATTGGTGCATGCGGCTTTTTCCGTTATACTTTAGCGTTTTAAAATTTTAAGCCAGTATCTCAAGCCAGCTTTATAAAAGTAAGACTTGCTTGACGTGCTATTAGCCAAATACAAGATTTATGGAGTGACTTGGTTGTGAGTACTCGTTTTATGACATCAGCTGAAATTCGCGAAGCTTTTTTAAGCTATTTTGAATCGCAAGGGCATACACGTGTCGCGTCGAGTTCTCTGGTTCCTGCCAACGACCCAACATTATTATTCACCAACGCTGGGATGAACCAGTTCAAAGACTGCTTCCTCGGTCTTGAAAAACGTGATTATGTTCGCGCAACATCTTCACAAAAATGTGTCCGTGCCGGTGGTAAACACAACGACTTGGACAACGTGGGCTACACTGCACGTCACCACACCTTCTTTGAAATGCTAGGTAACTTCTCTTTTGGTGATTACTTTAAACGTGATGCGATCAAATTTGCCTGGGATTTCTTGACCAACGAAAAATGGCTGGGTCTTCCTAAAGATAAGTTATATGCAACTGTTTACCATACAGATGACGAAGCATTTGATATCTGGAACAAAGAAATTGGCTTAGATGCATCTCGCATCATCCGTATTGGCGACAACAAAGGCGGTCAATACGCATCGGATAACTTCTGGGCAATGGGTGATACCGGTCCTTGTGGTCCTTGTTCTGAAATCTTCTTTGACCATGGCGACCACATCTGGGGTGGCTTACCAGGCACACCTGAAGAAGATGGCGACCGTTTCATCGAGATCTGGAACAACGTATTCATGCAGTTCAACCGTACTGCTGATGGCGTACTGCATCCTCTTCCAGCGCCATCTGTAGATACAGGTATGGGCTTGGAACGTATTTCCGCAGTTTTACAACACGTCAACTCAAACTACGAAATTGACCTGTTCCAGCACTTGTTAAAAGCTGCGGCTGAAATCATTGGTTTAGATACTTCTGAACTTGAAGCCAAAGCACAAGCAGAAAACAAACTCATTGACTACCCAGCTTCCCTTAAAGTTGTTGCTGACCATGCACGTTCATGCTGTTTCCTAATTGCAGATGGTGTGAATCCTTCTAACGAAGGCCGTGGTTATGTACTGCGTCGTATTATCCGTCGTGCAGTGCGTCACGGTAACAAATTGGGTGCAACCGGCTCATTCTTCCATAAAATGCTCCAGCCATTAATCGAAGCAATGGGTGCTGCATACCCTGAACTTGCAGCCAACCAGGCACGTATCGAAGCACAACTTTTAAAAGAAGAAGAACAATTCGCTAAAACTTTAGAGCAAGGTCTGAAATTGCTTGAAGGTGAATTAGCTCAACTGAAAGGTTCAGTGATTCCAGGTGCAACAGTCTTCAAACTCTATGATACTTACGGCTTCCCAACTGACCTAACAGCTGACATCGCACGTGAACGTGAGCTCACTATTGATGAAGCTGGCTTTGAAAAAGAGATGGCTGCGCAACGTCAACGTGCACGTGATGCAGGTAAATTCGCCATCGACTACAACAGTATTGTAAAAGTTGAAGGTGAAACCCAGTTCGAAGGTTATGAAGCCACTCAAGCTCAAGGCCAAATTGTTGCAATCTATAAAGATGGCGAACAGGTTGATGAAGTTGTGGAAGGTGACGAAGCGCTCATCGTATTGAACCAGACCCCTTTCTATGCAGAAAGCGGCGGTCAGATTGGTGATACAGGTATCTTCAAAAACGATACCGGTATTTTCGAAGTTCAAGATACCAAGAAATCGGGTGGTGCATTCGTTCACCAAGGTATTGTGACCATGGGTAGCTTAAAAGCCGCTCAATCTGTTGAAGCGATTGTTAAAGCAGACATCCGTGAAGCAACGTCACGCAACCACTCAGCAACTCACCTGTTACATGCTGCCCTTCGCCAAGTATTGGGTTCACATGTACAGCAAAAAGGTTCATTGGTTGCATCTGACATTTTACGTTTTGACTTTGCCAATGACCAACCTGTTTCATTCGAACAGCTGCAGGAAGTTGAACGCATTGTAAACCGTGAAATTATTGCCAACACTGCAGTTTCAACTGAACTTCTTGACATCGAATCTGCCAAAGAAAAAGGCGCGATGATGCTGTTTGGTGAAAAATATGGTGACGAAGTACGTGTACTTTCCATGGGTTCAATTATCGATGAGAAAAACTTCTCGATCGAACTATGTGGCGGTATTCACGTAAAACGCACTGGTGATATCGGTCTGTTTAAAATCACATCTGAAGGTGGTGTAGCGGCAGGTGTACGTCGTATTGAAGCGGTGACTGGCACAAAAGCGGTTGAAGTGGTTCAAAAAGCCGACCGTGATATCAACACCATCAATGGTCTGTTAAAAGCGCAAAAAGAACAAACCATCGAGAAAGTTGAAGCGCTGGCAGATACAGCATCCAGTCTGCAAAAGCAGATTGAACAACTCAATCAGAAATTGGCGAACTTCCAGGCAGCTGAACTTTTAAGCCAAGTTCAAACTGTGGCTGGTCGTCAAACATTGATTACTACTGTACAAAACATGGATGCGAAATCGCTTCGCAACCTGCACGACGGTGTAAAATCTAAATTAGATCATGCAGTGATTGTACTTGCTGCTGTAGAAGGTGATAAAGTCAGCCTTCTCGCTTCTGTAGCAAAAGACTTTACTGCTTCTATTAAAGCGGGCGACATCATCAAACACCTGGCAACCGAGCTCGGTGGTAAAGGTGGTGGTAAACCTGACTTGGCACAAGGTGGCGCGCCACTTAACGAGAAGTTTGCAACAGTGATGGCAGATTTGACTGCTTGGCTTGAAGCAAAATAAAACTTCACCTTTTGTGTAACTGATCCTGAAAAGGTAATTCAGGATCATGGCTTTTATGGAACAACTATGGCATTAATCGTTCAAAAATATGGCGGTACCTCTATGGGTACTCCCGAGCGCATCTTAAATGTTGCTCGTCGTGTAAAGCGCTGGCATGACCACGGCCACAAGGTTGTGGTTGTGGTATCAGCAATGAGTGGCGAAACCAATCGCCTGCTTGCTTTAGCGAAGGCCATTACCGAAACCCCTGATCCACGCGAATTAGACCAGATGGTGTCTACGGGTGAACAGGTTACGATTTCTATGTTAGCGATGGCGCTCAACTCAATTGGAGTAGAAGCAAAATCACTTACTGGCCGCCAGGTTGGCATTAAAACCGACAGCGCATTCAACAAAGCCCGCATTGAATCTATTGATACTGATGTATTAACTGAAAACCTAGATGCAGGCCGCGTACTTGTGGTTGCCGGTTTCCAGGGCTTTGATGAATTGGGCAATACAACAACTTTAGGTCGTGGTGGTTCAGATACCTCTGGCGTGGCACTTGCAGCTGCACTTAAAGCAGATGAATGCCAGATTTATACAGACGTAGATGGCGTTTATACCACTGACCCACGCGTTGCACCAAAAGCGAAAAAAGTTGATCGTATTTCTTTTGAAGAAATGCTGGAAATGGCATCACTTGGTTCGAAAGTCCTGCAAATCCGTTCAGTTGAATTTGCCGGCAAATACCAAGTGCCTTTACGCGTATTATCAAGCTTCGATAACGACGATGATGGCGCATTTGACGAAGACTTCAAAAACAACGTCGGAACTCTTATTACTACTGAATTGGAAGACAACATGGAACAGCCAATTATCTCTGGTATCGCGTTTAACCGTGACGAAGCAAAATTGACTATCTTGGGCGTGCCTGACCTGCCTGGTATTGCATCCAAAATCCTGGCGCCAATTGGTGCAGCGAATATCGAAGTTGACATGATCATCCAGAATGTGGAAGAAGACGGTACCACTGACTTCACGTTCACAGTCAACCGTGGTGAGTTCAATAAAGCAAAAGCAATTCTGGAGCAAACCGCAAAAGAAATTGGTGCTCGTGAAGTTGCGACCCGTTCAGACATCGTAAAAGTTTCTATCGTAGGTGTGGGTATGCGCTCTCATGCAGGCGTAGCAAGCAAAATGTTTACTGCTCTTGCAGAAGAAGGCATTAACATTTTGATGATCTCAACTTCGGAAATTAAAATTTCAGTCATCATTGAAGAAAATTATTTAGAGCTTGCCGTGCGCACGCTTCACACAGCTTTCGGTTTAGACCGTGAATCTGGCGAATCAAGCGCACGCGCTTAATATGTAGAGTAACAAATTTAGTCCTTGTTGAACAAAATTTGCGAAATACTACAAAAAGAACAGAGCCACTATAGTTTTTTTTATAGTGGCTCTGTTATATTTGTAACTGAGGATTTTGAAAATATTAACAGAATTATTTTAGTCAAATTCTTGACAGATTGTTTTGATAATATTTCTATAATATTAAGGTTGTGTCTTTTTAAATTTTAAAATCAATTGCACGTTTAGCGTTTTGCAAGGAGATAAACATGCTGATTCTAACCCGACGTGTCGGTGAAACATTAATGATTGGGGATCAAGTCAGTGTAACTGTGCTTGGCGTAAAAGGTAATCAGGTTCGTATTGGCGTAAATGCTCCAAAAGAAGTATCTGTTCATCGTGAAGAAATCTACCAACGAATTCAACATGAACGCGCTATGCATGAACATCTGCAACACCTAGATCAGGATTATCAGCCTTCTTTTGAAGAAGATAATTTCCCACAAAATACCCAGAACGACTTTAATCGTTAAACCGTTAAAGGTTGTTCTAATATAAAGCGGCTATATGGCCGCTTTAAATTTATCTGCTGCTTATTTTTGTCCCAGCAAGGCCAATGCCTTTTTAACCGGTGCATAACTACGGCGATGTTGATCAATCACGCCATGCTCAGCAATCGCTTCAAAATGGGCTTTGGTTGGGTAACCTTTATGTTTGGCAAAGCCAAAATGCGGATATTGCCGATCCAGCACCACCATCTCCCGGTCACGGGTCACTTTTGCTAAAATACTGGCCGCTGAAATTTCTGCATGCAGCGCATCCCCACCAACCACCGCATCACAGCTCATGGTTAAGCCTTGCGGGACTTTATTGCCATCAACCAGCACATGTTCCGGCTGAAGATGCAAAGCTTCTACAGCACGGCGCATAGCCAATAAAGAGGCCTGTAGAATATTGATCTGGTCTATTTCTTCGTGGCTGGCTTCAGCAATCGCCCAAGCCAAGGCTTTCTCTTGTATTTCTACAAATAATTTTTCACGCTTTTTTTCGCTGAGTTTTTTAGAATCATTCAACCCTTCAATCGGATTATTGGGATCTAAAATAACTGCTGCCGCTACCACCGAACCTACCAAGGGGCCACGCCCCGCTTCATCTACACCGGCAATTTTCATCAATACTTACCTACAAAAAAAGAGGCCGAATCACATCAACCTCTTTAATTTTAACATGAATTAAAGCTGTATTAGTTCATGGCTTCAGCAACACAAGCATTAATGGTTTTAGTCACTGCATTTGAAACAATAGTATTACGTGCAGCCGGATCAATCGCAGCTGTCGCCAAATCGACTGCCGTTACATTTTGTGGTGCTTTTTCACTGACACAACCACAGATTTCAGTCTGAATATTTTGCTTTTGAGTTGCAGTCATTAACTTGGTTGCATTTTGCCATGCAGGAATAGTATTCAACTCGGTGGTACATTTGGCATTAATTGCAATTTTAATTGCAGCCATACCGAGTTGTTGAGTTGCCGATTGTGTAGCCGGCATTGTGCCAGTTGTAGTATTCGTTGCTACACAGGCAGTTAAAGCCAAAGTGAGAGGTACAAGCACCGCAATTATTTTTTTCCTCTGTACACGACAAATTTCATAGGATCCTTGTCCTATCAGGCTTTTTCTTTCTTAAAATTGCTAGCACTTTCTTAAATTCTTCTTTTTTTCCAAAACCAATCAAACGTAGAATAGCCATTTGAAC
>NZ_VPCP01000036.1:0-32949 GCF_013418145.1 Acinetobacter sp. YH12201
GCCTATTTAAGCGATGTACTGAAAAGGTTGCCGACACATAAAGTGACCCAGATTGAAGAATTACTGCCACACCGCTGGAAATCCAACTCAAATTAAAAAATGGCGATGGGGTTCAGCGGACGCTTACATTTTTAATCATATAAATTCGATTCTTTTATAACTTTTACAATAACAAGGGGAGTATTTTATATGGCAGGATGGTATGAAGTCAGTCAGGCCAGCGATGGACAATATCGCTTTGTTTTGAAAGCTGGCAATGGGGAAGTGATTCTGAGCAGCGAATTATACAAGAGCAAAGCTTCGGCACAGAATGGCATTGAGTCCGTACAAAAAAATAGCCCTGAGGATAGCCGCTATGAACGTCTGGAAGCGAAAAACGGTAAGCCTTATTTCAATTTAAAGGCAGCCAATCATCAAATTATTGGCACCAGCCAACTGTATGCAAGTGAGCAGGCACGCGAGAAAGGAATTGAGTCGGTAAAAAATAACGGTTCCAGCACCACCATTAAGGACCTGATTGCATAAATCAAATCAATGCTCAGATTAAAGCATGTATCAATACATGCTTTATTTTTGAGTAGAGAAAAACCAGCTAGAGTCTGAGATCAAACCCGAATAGCGGGCTGATCATCAGGTTTTTATGCAGCTTTCTATGTGGTAGAGGGATTTAAAAACGCTTAGGAATGCGCTGCCCATTTGGTACTGGAGATTCTGCCTTTTTCAGCACACCAAACAGCCAGGTTTCTGCATGATTCACCGCTTGTTTTAAATCGTCACCTTGCGCCAAACGACCGGCAATGAAACTGGCCAATGAGCAACCTGAACCGTGATATTCACCTTCAAGGCGAGGACATCGGGTTTCAGACACCAGCTTGCCATCAATATATAAGGCATTGCGGATATAATCTGGGGTATCCTCGTGTCCGCCTTTGACTAAAACTGCTTTGGCGCCCATGGCAAAAAGTTTTGCCGTTGCCTGGTCAATATCTTCAAGACCGGTTAAGGCACGAAGCTCTACCGTATTCGGGGTCAGTACAGTCGCTAGCGGAATCAGTTCGACAAAGGCTTTCACCAGTGTGGCTTGATCACCCAGTGAACCGCCACTATTGGCTACCAGTACCGGATCGAGCACATACAGATATTCAGGATGTTCACGTAAAAATTCAGCCAAAGCTGCAATATTGTTTGTGGTGCCTAACATGCCTGATTTAACACATTTAATTGGTAAGTCACCCACCACGGCATGCGCCTGAGCTAACAGTAATTCTTTCGCAGTGGCTTCAAAGCCAAACACTTGTTGCGAGTTTTGAATGGTCAGCGCAGTACAGGCAATTGCTGCATGTGCACCACTTTGGCCAATCGCTTCAATATCTGCCTGTAAGCCAGCGCCACCGGATGGATCTAAACCAGAAAAGCAAAGTACAGTAGGGCGCACAATGATGTCCTTAAATCACAAAATTTGCGTTAGTATAGGCAACTTTGAGCCAAGTCTCGATAGTATTTGTGAAGTAAAATTTAGGTTGAAGGGTCGGTGGGTGATTAAGAATATTTTGATTGATTTGGATGGAACATTAACTGATCCCAAAGTAGGGATTACCACTTCAGCGCGTTATGGTCTGGCCAAAGTAGGTCATCCGATTGCCGATGACGTCAACATAGACTGGATTATTGGTCCACCTTTGCAGGCATCTTTGGCGAAAATTTTAAATGTGCCGGTGGATGATGTTTTGGCTGAACAGGCCTTGATGGGCTATCGGGAACGTTTTGCTGTGACCGGCTTGTATGAAAATCATGTTTTTGAAGATGTGGCTGCAACTTTGCAAACCTTGCAGCAAAAAGGTTTCCGTTTGTATTTGGCTACGGCAAAACCTCAAATCTATGCCAAGCAGATTTTAGAACATTTTGATCTGCTGCAATATTTTACTTATGCTTATGGCAGTGAGCTGAATGGTGAGCGTACCAACAAGGGCGATTTGATTGCCTATATCCTTGAAAAGGAAAAGTTAGATCCGGCTGAATGTGTGATGGTGGGTGACCGTGAGCATGATATTTTTGGTGCTCGCAGCAATGGTATAGACACCATCGCAGTGGACTATGGTTATGGTTCTGATGCGGAGCTTACTCAGGCAAAACCTAAAGCACGGATAGCCAAATTTTCCGATCTGCTTCAATTTTTTTGATCACTCAATACAAGCAAGTAGTTCCCTGAGTACCTCCCCTGAATCAAGCTTTTGGGACCGTTAACGTAGATCCAGATAAAAACTTTCCTTCACTTCCTCCATGACAATGTAACTGTGTGAGGAAGCGGAGGAGGGAAGTTTTTTGAGTAAGTCGCCAAGTAGACGTCGATAGGCGCTCATTTCTTTTAAGCGTGCTTTCACCAGATAGTCAAATTCGCCTGAAATCAGGTGACATTCCAGAACTTCAGGAATTTCCACCAAATCGCGTGCAACCTGATCGAACACATCGCCTGATTTGGCGGATAGTTTTATTTCTAAAAATACCAGCAAGTTGCGATCGACCAGTTGCGGATTCAGCCGCGCGTAATAGCCCATGATGATGCCATCGCGTTCCAGACGTTTGACCCGTTCCGAACAGGGGGTGGTAGACAGGTTGACCCGAAATGCCAATTCGCTGATGGCAATCCGTCCATCGCACTGCAAAATATCCAGAATCTGCTGATCTATACGATCCAATTTACGCATTATGATTTTCCTTTTTTTAGAATTTTTTCGCGACGAAACTATTAAATTACCTGGATTATAGTGCTTAAAACAGTGAAAAAAACTATCAATCAAAAAATATACTAGTGAAATAAACTAGTATGCGTTAGGGATAAGCAATGCGTGTAATTGTCTTAGGTAGTGGTGTCATTGGTGTTGCAAGTGCGTATTACCTCGCACAACAGGGAGCAACCGTTACTGTCTTGGACCGTCAGTCTGGTCCTGCTGAAGAAACCAGTTTTGCCAATGCAGGTCAGGTTTCGCCGGGTTATTCGACGCCATGGGCAGCACCCGGTATTCCATTCAAAGCAGTCAAGTGGATGTTCCAGCATCATGCACCGCTCGCCATCAATATGGATGGCAGCATGTGGCAATTACAGTGGATGGCGCAGATGCTCAAGAACTGTAATCCACATAGTTATGCGATTAATAAAGAGCGCATGACCCGGGTGGCAGAGTATAGCCGTGACTGCCTCAGAGAGCTGCGTAAAGAGACCGGCATTCATTATGAAAACCGTTCTAAAGGCACTTTGCAAGTTTTTCGTAATGAAGCGCAACTAGACATGGTTCAACGTGACATTCAGGTGTTAAAAGAATGCGGTGTGGAGCATGAACTTTTGCTCAAAGATGATCTGGCCAAAGTGGAGCCGGCTTTGGAATTTGCCAAAGATAAACTGGTCGGTGGCCTGCATCTGCCAAATGATGAAACCGGCGATTGCTACCTCTTTACCAATGCACTGGCAAACTTGGCCAAAGAGCTGGGTGTAGAGTTTAAGTTCAACCAAAATGTTGAAAAACTGGTGGTTGAAGGCGATGATATCAAGGGCGTGGTGGTAAATGGACAAGTCCTCACTGCAGACCGTTATGTCTTGGCGTTTGGCAGTTATTCACGTGACTTTTTAAAACCATTGCACCTGAACCTGCCGGTTTATCCGGTGAAAGGCTATTCACTGACCATTCCTATTGTAGATCCTGCATTTGCACCGCAGTCTACCGTGCTGGATGAGACTTACAAGATTGCGATTACCCGTTTTGATCAGCGTATCCGGGTGGGGGGTATGGCTGAGCTGAGTGGTTTTAACCATGGCTTGAACCAGGATCGTCGTGCGACTCTGGAAATGGTCACCAAAGATTTATTCCCAGGTGGAAACCTTGCAGAAGCGACATTCTGGACCGGTTTACGTCCAATGACGCCAGATTCTACCCCGATTATTGGCGCAACGCGTTTCAAAAACCTGTTCCTCAACACTGGTCACGGCACGCTGGGATGGACCATGGCCTGCGGTTCAGGCAAGTTGATCAGCGACCTGGTCATGAATCATCAACCGGACATCAGTACCGAAGGTCTATCGATCCAACGTTACCCTTCAGCAGCCTAATCTGTTTTAGGTCATATTGATTCAAGGAAGAACAACATGCCACGTCCCATTACTGCAGTGATTCATCGTCAGTCACTGCAGCACAATTTAAATGTTGCCCGTACCAAAATGCCGAATAGCCAAGTCTATGCGGTGGTGAAAGCGAATGCCTATGGTCATGGTATTGAGCGTGTCTATCAAGCTTTCAAATCTGCCGATGGTTTTGCGCTGCTCGATTTGGCAGAGGCGAAACGCATTCGTGCTCTGGGCTGGAAAGGTCCTGTCTTATTGCTTGAAGGCATCTTTTCCGAGCAAGATCTGTTTGACTGTGATGAGCTGAATTTGAGTTTCACCCTTCATAGCCAATATCAGATTGAATGGTTAGCCCGATTCCCCAGACCAGCCCGGTTTGATGTTTATTTAAAAATGAACAGTGGTATGAACCGTCTGGGTTTTACGGCTGTTCATTACCGCGACATCTGGCAACAATTATCTCAAATGAATAATGTTCAAAGCATCACTCACATGATGCATTTCTCCGATGCTGACGGAGATCGTTTGGGCCGTTCTGGCATCGAACATCAGTGTCAAATTTTCGATGCCGTCATTCAGGATCTGCCGGGCGCGCGTTCCGTATCTAACAGTGCAGCCATCTTACGCCATCAGCAGTTGCAATCGGATGTGATTCGTAGCGGTATTATGCTTTACGGCAGTTCTCCCGATTTCCCCGCACATAGCATTGATGACTGGAACCTGCAGCCTGCAATGAGTCTGCGTAGTGAGATCATTGCCGTTCAACAGCTTAAAGCGGGGGATAGTGTAGGTTACGGCTCAAAGTTCATTGCTGAAACTGATATGCGTATTGGTGTGGTGGCTTGCGGTTATGCCGATGGTTATCAGCGCATTACCGCAACAGGTACGCCCATTTTAGTCGATGGTCAACGCAGCAGTTTGGTCGGACGTGTCAGCATGGATATGCTCGCGGTCGATTTATCTCATCTCCCAAGTGCCCAAGTCGGTAGTGAAGTGGTGCTGTGGGGTACATCGAAACATGGCACTGTGCTTAGTATTGATGAAGTGGCGGCAGGTTCAGGCACCATTGGCTATGAGCTGATGTGTGCTGTCACTGCACGCGTCAATTTTATCCAAGATTAAATTTTTAAAAAATCAGATCATTCATTCAATTTATTGATACAAGGAAATGTAGATGTCTCATAGCGATATAGAAAAGTTCAATAGCAACGCCGTCATGAGCGCCGTGACGGTGTTCAATCAGGTAGTTTATCTGTCAGGACAAGTACCTAAGAACACCGGTAATGGTGTCGCAGGTCAGACCCATGAAATTTTAGCCACCATTGATGAACTGCTGGCTTTGGCCGGAACCGATAAATCCCGACTGCTGTCTGCACAGCTTTATATTAAAAATCTCGCTGACTTTTCAACCGTCAATGCCATCTGGATTGACTGGATGAAAGGTTGTACTCCTCCTTCACGTGCCACCATTCAGGCAGATCTAGTCAATCCGGACTGGTTGATTGAAATTGCGGTAACGGCGGCACAGCCTTAATGTCAAAAATCTCCCCCGTATGGCAGCAAAGCGGTTGAGACCGATGTGCTGCCTGGCGTGTAAATGTCGCTGGTTGGGATGACTGGCAATGTAAAGCACATGGTTTACACGCAATCGTATGTTAAAAGGATGTTCAGTTATGACCACTACACCACGAGCAGACGATGCCCAGGCATCATCGCATGAACTACAACGAAAACTGTCCAACCGTCACCTGCAACTTATTGCCATTGGTGGCGCGATTGGGACAGGCCTGTTTATGGGCTCAGGCAAAACCATCTCCCTGGCTGGCCCTTCAATTTTATTGATCTATACCATCATTGGTACCATGTTCTTTTTCCTGATGCGTGCATTGGGCGAAATTTTACTCTCCAACCTGCATTACAAATCCTTTATCGATATGGCGCATGACCTGATTGGTCCGGGTGCAGGCTACTATATTGGCTGGTCCTACTGGCTGGGCTGGGTGCTGGTTGGCATCGCAGACTTGGCTGCTATTATCAACTATCTCAGCTTTTGGCTGCCTGAAGGTATGGCCTTTACCCCATCAGGACAGGCCATGATCAGCGTGGCCTGCGTGTTACTGGTGCTCGGTATTAATATGCTCGCCGTACGTCTGTTTGGTGAAATTGAATTCTGGTTTGCTCTCATCAAAATTTTAGCCATTTTGGGACTGATTGGTATTGGCGGATTTATGGTGTTTAACCATTTTCATGCGCCGGGTGGTTCGTTTGCCAGTTTTAGTAATGTCTGGTCGCATGGCGGCATGTTTCCGCAAGGTGGCAGCGGTTTTCTGGCTGGTTTCCAGATTGCCTTATTCGCTTTTGTCGGTGTGGAACTGATCGGAACTATGGCAGCAGAAACCCAAGACCCTGAAAAGAATTTGCCCAAAGCGGTGAATGCCATTCCGACCCGGATTATTTTATTCTATGTGTTGTCGTTATTCATTGTGATGTCGGTGACCCCGTGGAACCAGATTCCTGCGGATCAAAGTCCCTTTGTGTCGCTGTTCATGCATGCGGGTATTGGTGCAGCAGCGATTATCATGAACCTGGTGGTGCTGTCATCGGTCATGTCCTCCATGAACAGTGGTGTGTTTTCAACATCACGCATGCTGTTTGGCTTGGCGCGGGAAGGGCAGGCTCCTCAAAACCTGGCGCAATTGTCTAAGCGTGCTGTGCCTGCCAAAGGTTTATTGTTCTCTTGTGCCTTTATTATGGCGGGTGCAGCATTACAATACTTTGTACCAAACACGGTTGAAGCCTTTACTTTAGCAAGTTCGCTGTGCGTGATTTTGTTTATCAGTATCTGGAGCATCATCATGGTGTGCTATATCCGTTACCGTAAACTGCGCCCAGAACTGCATGCCCAGTCAACCTTTAAAATGCCGGGCGGGATATGGATGTCCTATGTGGTACTGGTGTTCTTATTCTTTACTTTGATTATTTTAAGTCTGGAAGCCGATACTTTGCGTGCCCTGATGATCAGTCCGATTTGGCTGCTTATTTTAGCCGTGACTTATCATCTCCTGTATAAACCGCGGATCCGTAAACGTCATCAGGACATGCTGGTGAAACGCAATCAGGAAATGTTGAACTAAGTTTCTCTCAGATATGGTTTTTGTCAGATGTAAAAAAGCCCTCGATTGAGGGCTTTTTTGATGCTTAGAAAATGGGTTTCACTACCACTAGAATTACCACGGCAAATAAAATCAGCGTTGGCATTTCATTAAAGAAGCGCCAGAACTTGTGTGATTTGTAATGTGCATTGCCAATCAGTTTTTTACGGTAATAACCACAAACAAAATGATAAATTACCAATAATCCGACCAATCCGACTTTCAGGTAAAACCACAGTGCGTCGTGGTAATGACGCGTTGCATCACCCCAATCGACCAGAAAGTGCGCGGTGATGAGTGTTGCAACCATTGAGGGCCACATGATGCCACGGTATAGCTTACGTTCCATGACTTCAAAACGCTGATGACTCACTGCATCATCACTCATGGCATGGTAAACGTATAGACGTGGCAGGTAGAACAATGCAGCAAACCAGCAAACCACAGCAATAATATGTAATGCTTTTACCCACAAGAAAGCATCAGAAGGAGCATCCATCCATTCACCCTTTTAAAGGGCAGTGTGGCAGAAGTTGATCATCCATGGCTGAATGATCAACACTTCTTAGCTTAGCCTTCCCATTTTTTGAAAACGAGACAAGCATTTACACCGCCAAAACCGAAACTGTTACTCATCACAGTATTCAATTTTGCGTCACGTTTTTCAAGTACGATATCAAACGGTTTTGCACCTTCATCCAGTTCAGTCACGTTGATGTTTGGCGCAATAAAGTCATTTTGCATCATCAAAACAGAGTAAATGGCTTCATGCACGCCCGCAGCACCCAGGCTGTGACCGGTCATAGACTTGGTTGAGCTGATAGGCGGTACTTGACCTTCACCAAATGCACGTTCCATGGCTTTCAGTTCAGTCACGTCACCAGCTGGAGTTGAAGTACCATGGGTATTCACATAGTCAATCTTGTCAACGCCATGCTGTTTCGCTTCTTCAAGGGCCATCAGAATGCAGCGTGTTGCGCCTTCACCGCTTGGAGCAACCATGTCTGCACCATCACTGTTTGCAGCATAGCCAACTACTTCAGCCAGGATATTTGCACCACGTGCTTGCGCATGTTCCAGTGATTCAAGCACCACAAAACCACCACCACCGGCAATCACGAAACCGTCACGGTCAGCCGAATATGGGCGAGACGCTGTTTCAGGCGTGTCATTGTATTTAGAGCAAAGTGCACCCATCGCATCAAACAGCAAGCTTTGAGACCAGTGATCTTCTTCACCACCACCAGCAAGCATTAAATCCTGTTTGCCGAGTTGAATCAGGTTATAGGCATAACCAATGGCATCTGCAGAAGTAGCACATGCGCTGGTAATGGTATGTGCCACACCTTGTAATTTGAATGCCACACCTACGTTTGCGGTAATGGTGTTGGTCATGTTGCGAGGAACAAAGAAAGGACCTACTTTACGCGCACCCTTGGTTTGCAGTAATTCGTTCATTTCAATGACAGATGCAGTTGAACCACCACCTGAACCACCGGTAATCCCATAACGTGGGTTGCCCGCCAAATCTTCAACGCTTAAACCTGCATGTTCTACCGCAGCAACTGCCGAGTTGTAGGCATACATGGCACAAACACCCATAAAGCGTTTCAATTTACGGTCAATATGGTCAAAATCTTGTTCAGCGGCTGCACTGACATGGCTCTTAAAGTTTAATTCTGCATAAGTCGGGTTAAAACGTGTTCCAGAAATCCCGTTTTGTAAAGAATGAGTGACATCTTCTAAAGAATTACCAATGCATGAGTTGATACCCATACCAGTGATTACAACACGCTTCATCTAAAGATCCCTTATATGGTGATATTTTTGAGTAAACGCAGCTGATTCAGGCAGAAAAGTAAAAACCTCAATCCAGCGCATTACTCATGTCTTTCGGTCGCATTCATGATAGCAGAAAGGGTTTTGAATTCTTATGGCAAATATTATGCCTATTTCGACAGTATGTATCTGTAATGTTTAGGCGGCATAATTAACTAAAAGATACACATTCGTGTTGAGATAAACTTAGACTACACCTAGTATTTATCAATAATTGTAAGAATAGAAGATGAGGGTAAAAGAATGGCAGATACCAATAATAAACATTCAGGTGGATTCCTCTCCAATGCTTTGGGAGTGGCTAAAAAGATCAGTGCAACAGGAATGAGTGCACTGAATTACGCGGCTGCCGAGCGTGCTGGCAAGGCTTCCGGGGCCTTGGCCAACGGTCATGTCATTGAGGGAAGTGCCCGTTCTCAAAGCGTATTTGAACCCAGAAAATATGATAATCCTCAACAAATGATGCGTGAGTATTTACCCAATGTCTCCAGACAATTACTGGGTCGCCAGTACAGCAAAGTGAATCGTGTGGCCAGTTTTGTTGTGCCGGACTTTTCAGACAAGGTTTCGGACTATTTTTTTGACCATTTAAATCAGTTCACTTCAAATCTCAGTTCTGTAGATACTGTACTGGATCAGGCTGGAGCAAAAGATTTACAGGAACTGACTCAGGATGTCGACCGTTCCAAACGGTTGAGCCAGGCTTTGGCTGAACAAAACAAATGGCTGGCTTCTATACAGGGGGCTGTTACCGGTGCCACAGGCGTAGTTGGTTCAGCGATTGACGTGCCTTTATCACTGCTCATGTCCTTGCGCATGATTTATCAGGTCGGGCGTGCCTATGGCTTTGAATTGAACAAAGATACCGAACAGGATATTGTCCAGTTTGTGTTTAAACAAATCGACTTGGGCCAGATTGCTGAAAAGCAGAGTGTATTGATGGCACTGAAAATCGTTTCTAATATGCTGCAAACCAATGACACTGCACAATTGCAAAACATGCTGGGTTCCAGCAATGACAGTGAGCCACTGAAAAAATGGCTGGTCAATGAAAATGGCGACATAAAATGGAACTGGTTAAATCATCTCCCAAACCTTTCATTGATCAGTAAATTAACGCCTGTTGCCGGAGCAGGTATAGGTGCAGCCTATAGCTGGAAACTGGTGGAAGATGTCAACCAGAAAGCCCAGCAAATATTTTCCCATGCCAGAAGCTATTTGCAGCAGCATCAGGGAGTGGAGTTGTCTCCTATTGCGGCTTATGAAAAATCCCTGGAGTTGTTGGCGCAGGCAGCGCCAAGATTGTTAAATCCCTTTACTAAAGACGAGCCAAATTCCGGCGAGCTTAAACTTGATCAGGACATTCCGGTGCAAGGGCATGGCACGATTGCCAAAGTAACTATTAAGAAGAAAGCAGATGATGCCATTGTTGATGATGAACGTAAAAGTGAGCGGGTAGAACAAGGATTAGAGTATTTGGCTGAACACATGGTTGAACCGCATGCTCAGGTTGAACCGCAAAAACCGGCTATCACGGTAGATGAACCGGAAATAGATGAATATATGCAGGCAGATGTTGAAGGAGCTGATGCAGGCACTGAGCAACTTGCTGCTTCGCAATCTGAACAAAATGAAGCCCCTAAGCTCGCCAAGAAAAAAGTTACAAAATAGAGTGCATAAAAGTCTGGAATTGCGTCTTTAAAAAAGCGTCTACTGACCAATATACAGGTAAGTGGTCAATATTTGACATGGTCTCGAATATTGACCATTTTTCTATCTTCGCTTACAATTGTGTGCCCTCAAAAAGTGGTATTTTTTTGAGGCTTTTTATTAACGGGAGAATTGCCAAATGGCAACAACAAATCAGTTGATCCGTAAGGGTCGTACGACTTTGATTGAAAAATCAAAAGTTCCTGCGTTGAAGGCTTGTCCACAACGTCGTGGTGTTTGTACACGTGTTTACACAACTACACCTAAAAAACCTAACTCAGCAATGCGTAAAGTTTGCCGTGTTCGCTTAACTTCTGGTTTTGAAGTATCAAGCTATATCGGTGGTGAAGGCCATAACCTACAAGAGCACAGTGTTGTGCTTATCCGTGGTGGTCGTGTTAAAGACTTACCAGGTGTACGTTACCATACCGTTCGTGGTTCTTTAGACTGCGCTGGTGTTAAAGATCGTAACCAGTCTCGTTCTAAATACGGTACTAAACGTCCTAAGAAATAATCTGTTTAGATTAGCTTTTTAAGAACGTAGAACCGCAATCCTTTATCGTCTCGCTTGTCTGATTTCTGCATTTAATTTTGTGAAATTCAAGCGACGTGTAGTAAGGCCAGCGAATGTACATGACACTTTGTACTCATGCTGGATAAACCTGAAGTGTCATATTTATAGGTGTATTAAAATGCCAAGACGTCGCGTAGTCGCTGCCCGTGAAATCCTTCCGGATCCTAAGTTCGGCAGCCAAACAATCGCTAAATTCATGAACCACGTAATGCAAGATGGTAAAAAATCTATTGCTGAAAGTATCGTTTACGGTGCTTTAGATCGCGTTCAAGAAAAATCTAAAGTAGACCCAGTTGAATTTTTCGAGACTACTCTTGAAAAAGTTCGCCCTATGGTCGAAGTAAAAGCACGCCGTGTTGGTGGTGCTACTTATCAAGTGCCTATGGAAGTACGCCCATCCCGTCGTACTGCCCTAGCTATGCGCTGGTTAGTAGACGCTGCTGCTAAGCGTTCTGAAAAAACAATGGCTTTACGTCTTGCTGGCGAGTTGCTTGATGCAGCTGAAGGTAAGGGTTCAGCGATTAAAAAACGTGAAGATGTGCACCGTATGGCTGAAGCCAACAAAGCCTTCTCTCACTACCGTTTCTAAGCGGATAAAACAGCCCCTATTCAGGAGGGTGGCAATTTTGGTTTTCACCATGTTGTCATCGAATCGCTTTAAGCTGCTTGGCAGCTTAAAGCGTCCTGTTTTAAACAACAAAATTTAGGAATGCAAGAAATCATGGCTCGTCAAACCCCAATTTCTCGTTATCGTAATATTGGTATTTCTGCGCACATCGATGCGGGTAAAACCACGACTTCAGAACGTATCTTGTTCTACACAGGTGTATCTCACAAACTAGGTGAAGTACACGACGGTGCAGCAACTATGGACTGGATGGAGCAAGAGCAGGAACGTGGTATTACCATTACTTCTGCTGCTACTACTTGTTTCTGGTCTGGTATGGGCAATCAGTTCGACCAACACCGTATCAACGTAATTGATACCCCGGGACACGTTGACTTCACAATTGAAGTTGAGCGTTCTATGCGTGTTCTTGACGGTGCATGTATGGTTTACTGTGCTGTAGGTGGTGTACAACCTCAGTCTGAAACTGTATGGCGTCAAGCGAACAAATACCAAGTTCCTCGTTTAGCATTCGTGAACAAGATGGACCGTACTGGTGCCAACTTCTTCCGTGTTGTTGAGCAAATGAAAACTCGTCTAGGTGCTCACCCTGTACCTGTTGTTATCCCAGTTGGTGCTGAAGATAACTTCCAAGGCGTAATCGACCTAATCGAAATGAAAGCAATCATTTGGGATGAAGCATCTCAAGGTATGCAATTCGAATATGGTGATATTCCTGCTGATCTACAAGCAACTGCTGAAGAATGGCGTACTAACATGGTTGAAGCTGCGGCTGAAGCTTCTGAAGAGTTGATGGACGAATATTTGAACAATGGCGACTTGTCGAAAGAACAAATCGTTGCTGGTCTTCGTGCTCAAACTCTGGCTTGTGAAATTCAACCAATGCTTTGTGGTTCTGCATTCAAAAACAAAGGTGTTCAACGTATGTTGGATGCTGTGATTGAATTCTTGCCATCACCGACTGAAGTTAAAGCAATCGAAGGTATTCTTGACGACAAAGCTGAAACTAAAGCTGTTCGTGAAGCATCTGACGAAGCTCCGTTCTCTGCGCTTGCGTTCAAAATCATGAACGACAAATTCGTAGGTAACTTAACTTTCGTACGTGTTTATTCTGGTGTGCTTAAACAAGGCGACCCAGTATATAACCCAGTGAAATCTAAACGTGAACGTATCGGCCGTATCGTGCAAATGCATGCGAACGAACGTCAAGACGTTGAAGAAATCCGCGCGGGTGATATCGCTGCATGTGTAGGTCTTAAAGACGTTACTACTGGTGATACACTTTGTGATGAGAAAAACATCATTACTCTAGAGCGTATGGAATTCCCTGAGCCAGTAATTTCTTTAGCTGTAGAGCCTAAGACTAAAGCTGACCAAGAGAAAATGTCTATCGCACTTGGTCGTTTGGCTAAAGAAGATCCATCGTTCCGTGTTCGCACTGACGAAGAATCAGGTCAAACAATCATCGCAGGTATGGGTGAACTTCACCTTGACATCCTTGTTGACCGTATGAAACGTGAATTTAACGTTGAAGCGAACATTGGTAAACCAATGGTTGCTTACCGCGAAACAATCAAAAAGACTGTTGAGCAAGAAGGTAAATTCGTACGTCAAACTGGTGGTAAAGGTAAATTCGGTCACGTATATGTTCGTTTAGAACCAATTGATGTTGACGAAACTGGTAAAGAATACGAATTCGCTGAAGAAGTTGTAGGTGGTGTAGTACCTAAAGAATTCTTCGGTGCGGTTGATAAAGGTATTCAAGAACGTATGAAGAATGGTGTCTTGGCTGGTTACCCAGTTGTGGGCATTAAAGCGACATTGTTCGACGGTTCTTACCACGATGTCGACTCTGACGAATTATCGTTCAAAATGGCGGGTTCTTATGCCTTCCGTGACGGTTTCATGAAAGCAGATCCTGTTCTTCTTGAACCAATCATGAAAGTTGAAGTAGAAACTCCAGAAGACTACATGGGCGATATCATGGGTGACTTAAACCGTCGTCGTGGTATGGTTCAGGGTATGGACGATTTACCTGGTGGTACTAAAGCAATCCGTGCTGAAGTTCCATTGGCTGAGATGTTTGGTTACGCGACTCAAATGCGTTCTATGTCTCAAGGTCGTGCGACTTACTCTATGGAATTTGCTAAATATGCTGAGACTCCACGTAACGTGGCTGAAGGCATCATTTCTAAGTTCCAGTCTGGCGGTAAAAAAGGTGACGACGAGTAATCTTTCGATTACTATAAGCCCAAACTAATTCATAGTTAAAAACCAAAATCACTTATGGAGCTAACCCTCCATAAGTATTTTAATAAGGAAGATCTCATGGCTAAGGCTAAGTTCGAACGTAACAAACCACACGTAAACGTGGGCACAATTGGTCACGTCGACCATGGTAAAACTACTTTAACTGCTGCAATTGCAACTATCTGTGCAAAAACTTACGGCGGTGAAGCGAAAGATTACGCAGCAATTGACTCTGCACCAGAAGAAAAAGCACGTGGTATTACCATTAATACTTCACACGTAGAATACGATTCTCCAACTCGTCACTACGCTCACGTAGACTGCCCAGGACACGCCGATTATGTTAAAAACATGATCACTGGTGCTGCTCAGATGGACGGTGCGATCCTTGTATGTGCTGCGACTGACGGTCCTATGCCACAAACTCGTGAACACATCCTTTTGTCTCGCCAAGTAGGTGTACCTTACATCCTTGTGTTCCTGAACAAATGTGACCTTGTAGACGACGAAGAGTTGCTTGAACTGGTTGAAATGGAAGTTCGTGAACTTCTTTCTACTTATGACTTCCCTGGTGATGACACTCCTGTTATCCGTGGTTCAGCTTTGGCTGCACTTAACGGTGACGCTGGTCAATACGGCGAGTCTTCAGTTCTTGCTCTTGTTGAAGCGCTTGACTCTTACATTCCAGAACCAGAACGTGCAATCGACAAAGCATTCTTGATGCCAATCGAAGACGTATTCTCAATTTCTGGTCGTGGTACGGTAGTAACTGGCCGTGTTGAATCAGGTATCGTGAAAGTAGGCGAAGAAGTTGAAATCGTAGGTATTAAAGACACAGTTAAAACAACTGTAACTGGCGTTGAAATGTTCCGTAAATTGCTTGACGAAGGTCGTGCAGGCGAGAACTGTGGTGTTCTTCTGCGTGGTACTAAACGTGAAGACGTTCAACGTGGTCAAGTACTTGCTAAACCAGGTACAATCAAGCCGCACACTAAATTCGATGCAGAAGTATACGTACTTTCTAAAGAAGAAGGTGGTCGTCACACTCCATTCCTTAACGGTTACCGTCCACAGTTCTATTTCCGTACAACTGACGTAACTGGCGCGATTTCTTTGAAAGAAGGCGTTGAAATGGTTATGCCTGGTGACAACGTAGAAATGTCAGTAGAATTGATTCACCCAATCGCAATGGACCCAGGTCTACGTTTTGCGATCCGTGAAGGTGGTCGTACAGTTGGTGCTGGTGTTGTTGCTAAAGTAACTGCATAAGTATTGATTGTGTAAAAAAAGCGTCCCTCTGGGACGCTTTTTTTATGGTTTTTATTTTATTAATTCGTTTTTTAAAATTTATCTTGTATAACCTTAGCTTATTTCTTGTATCGAAGAAGTGATTTGACGCATTGTTTTTTCCTGCGTCGAAAAAATAATTTTACTTATCATCAGTTTTTCTCTTGCGTCGGAACAAAGCAGTGCTGTATCCCTTGCGTCGAAAAAATAATTTCACTCATCATTATTTTTCCTCCTCATGTCCTAAACTGATATTTTCCTGACCCTATCTGCACTTATAGCAAGTTTTTAAACACGTAATATAACAATCAAGAAAAACAAAAGTGAATCTAGTTATATCGTTGCTAGATAGGAGTAAAGCATCATGAATGCAAAGGTTAATATGAGCAATCGTGCCGGTGCGAGTTTTCCTGTACGCCGTATGAACTTTGATTTTGAACACGTACCGGAATACTGGATGAATGGTTCAGCCGGGTTGACACACTTTATGACAGCGCTATCAGCGTTGTTTCCTGCAGGCGAAAAATTTTTTATCGACAGTGTTCGTGCCGTACGTCATCATCCTGCCTTAAAAGATAATGTAGAGTTACAAAAGGAAATCTCTGCCTTTATTGGCCAGGAAGCTATGCATACTCAGGAACATGTGGCTTTTAATGTATCAGCACAAAGATATGGGCATGATGTGGAGACCTTAGATCGCTATACTGATAAAGTGATTCAGACCACACGTAAATTGATGGCGAAAATAGCTAAACCTGTGGGTATTACTCAGGAAATGGTGGATTTGACTGCAACCACTGCACTTGAGCATTTTACTGCGACCATAGCATCGCAGCTTTTAAGCAATGCCTATATCCAGGAACTCATGACCGATGAAACCATGAAAACGATGTGGATGTGGCATGCAATTGAAGAAAATGAACATAAAGCAGTGGCATATGATGTATTCGAAGAAGTCTTTGGTAGGGGGGTGAAGTCATATGCTCTGCGCACTTCTTCATTGGTGATTGCAATGGCCACTTTATTTATCGTACAAAGTTATTTCCTTGCACGTCTTTTAAAACAGGATCAACAGTTTAACCTTGATTCACTGCAGGAGATTTATAGCTATGCCTATAGTCCATCTAAAGGCGTGATTACCGGTATGGGCAAGGAAATGTTGTTGTATTTCAAGCCAGGTTTCCATCCGAATGATGTCGATACCCATAGTTTACTGGAAAAATGGAAGGCTAAATTAGCCTTTTAAGCTGAAAAATGAGAGAGCGATAATGATCGCTCTTTTTTTTACTCGATTTTTATCACAAAGTTTTTATAATGCGAGGGTTAATTTTATATAAGATGAACGAAGATGATTCGTTTGATGCAAGCTGCGGATGTGTCGACTGTAGCAAAGATTGAAAGATTGGTCCAAAGCCATCCCTGGAGCGTTAAACAGTTTGAAGAAGCTGTCAGTAGTTATCAGAGCACAGTGATTGAACAAAATGGTCGGGTGGTTGGATTTTGTATTTTACAACCTGTGCTGGATGAAGCGAATTTGCTGTTGATGGCGATTGATCCATCTCAGCAGGGCAAAGGTCTAGGTTTTAAGCTACTGGATGCATCGCTTGCTATGCTGAAAAATAATCCCGTACAAATTTTTCTTGAGGTTCGCGAATCCAATATTGCAGCCATCAAACTGTATGAAAAAGCAGATTTTCATCAAATCGATTTACGTAAAAATTATTATCCAAATCCGGATGGATCAAAAGAGCATGCCATCATTATGGTGAAAGCATGCACAGATGATTTTGCAAGTTTGTTTAAATAGGAATGGTGACATTACTTGATGATGGGGTTGTTCCAGCCCGAAGGTAATGTCGTCATAAGGGAGTTGCCCAATTGCTGAATTTCTTCAGGGTTCAGCAAGCGGTTTAAGCGTCGCCATTGCCCATCAATCAACAGTTCCAAAGGTACATATTGCGATTTATAGTTCATTTTATCGGAATGCGGAACCCAATAGCCTAGATAGACATAAGGCAAACTTAAAGCTCTGACATGTTCAATCTGTTTGAGTACGGCAAAAACCCCTAGAGAACGGCGACTTTCATCAGGATCAAAGAAGGTATAGACCGCAGAAATTCCATCATCTAGCGGATCGCAGCTAGAAACAGCCAGCAGTTTGTCATCTTTCCAGAATTCGATAAAGAAACTGTCCGTACAGCTATGTACTAAAAATTTTTCGAATTGGTCCAGACTTGGTGGGAACATATCACCATCAGCATGACGTTCATTGATGTAGCGTTCATAGAGCTGATAATGAATGTTGGAAGCATCGGCTGTGCGGGTAATTTTGACCGTCAGATCCTGATTGCGTTTCCATGCCTTCTTTTGTGCATTGTTCATTTCAAATTCGGAAACAGGTACGCGGCAAGATAAACATTGACGGCAGAGATGGCATTCAGGACGATAGACAAAATCGCCACTACGACGAAACCCCAGACGTGAAAGTTCAGACAGGCTGACCACATCAATGCGATGGGCAGGATCTAAAAAGACCATCCGTGCCGATTTTTGTTCCAGATAACTACAGTTATGCGGTGGCGTAATGTAATACTGTAAATCATTGAGCAGGGACTTTGGGTGATACGAATTCATGGCAATCCCTCTTTTATTTTCATTCCATTAAACGCGCTTTTTGCGCTATTGTTTTACTTGAAAATACACCCTCTTGATATTTTTTCCAATCGATAGCGGACTGTTTTACAACATCTTGTAACGAATTAAGATATGCTTGCCGAGAAAGTGTACAGGCTCCCAAGCTGAGTAGATGATCATTGACCAATTGACAGTCAATCCAGGGCAAATTATTTTCCTGTCCAATCAGCATTAAAGTATAAAACGCCATTTTTGAGACATCGGTTTGCGTACTGAACATCGACTCACCAAAACAGCCGTGTCCAATGGTGACGCCATACAATCCACCAACGACTTTGCCTTCATCCCATACCTCAATACTATAGCCATAACCAGCTTCAAACAGCTGACAATATCCCTCAATAATGTCTTCCGAAATCCAGGTGTCATCAGCATAGCTGCGCGGCAGGGCACAAGAGCGTATGACCCGTTCAAAGGCCTGATTGACCGTGATTTGATAATCAAACTTTTTCATGTTGCGAATTAATGACTTACTCGGATGATAATCCTGCGGACGGATAATGCATCGTGGTTCCGGACTCCACCAGCAGATCGGTTCACCTTCAGAAAACCAGGGGAATAAGCCATGGGTGTAGGCTTCAAAAAGTGTAGAAGGGGAGAGGTCAGCACCGATGCAGATTAGACCCTGGCCATCGGGATCAGCCTCGATGGGGTCGGGGAAAATGAATTCTGAGGGAGCTAATGGATGCATGGGATTCAGCCTGAACGAGAAAAGTAACTGGCAATAAACATTTATGATTTTTATCATACAAAAAAAAACCGCCCAAAGAGGACGGTTTTTTGAGTTGAATTGATTTATTTAAATCAGTCAGCCAAAGCATCTAGATATTTCTCGGCATCTAACGCAGCCATACAGCCTGAACCTGCTGAGGTAATGGCTTGACGGTAAACGCTATCAGCGATGTCGCCAGCAGCGAAAACACCCGCAACAGAAGTCGCAGTTGCATTGCCTGCTGTACCACTTTGTACCTGGATATAACCGTCACGCAAGTTCAGCTGACCTTCGAACATTGCACTGTTTGGTTTGTGACCGATGGCAACAAACATCCCGGTCACTTCAACGTCTTGTGTTGAATCGTCTTGGGTTGATTTTAAACGAACAGAAGTTACGCCAGATTTTGCATCGCCCAGAACTTCTTCGACCTGATGATTCCAGATAATACTGATTTTGCCTTCTTTTTCTTTAGCAAAAATATGATCTTGAAGGATTTTTTCAGAACGCAAGAAATCACGGCGATGAACCAGAGTCACATGCGAAGCAATATTAGAAAGATAAAGTGCTTCTTCTACAGCAGTGTTACCACCACCGACCACCATCACTTTCTGGTTTTTATAGAAGAAACCATCACAGGTTGCACAGGCGCTTACCCCTTGACCCATAAATGCAGCTTCAGACTCAAGACCTAAATACTGCGCTGTCGCACCAGTGGCAATGATGAGAGCATCACAGGTAAATTCTTCCATATCACCTTTCAGCACAAATGGGCGAACGCTTAAATCAACTTCGTTGATATGATCATAGACAATGTCGGTGCCAAAACGTTCAGCATGTGCCTGCATGCGTTCCATTAGCGCAGGACCGGTCAGACCTTCAGGATCACCCGGCCAGTTATCTACTTCAGTGGTTGTAGTGAGTTGTCCACCCAGTTGCAAGCCTGCAATCAGGGTTGGCTTCAAGTTTGCACGCGCTGCATAGACCGCTGCGCTATAGCCAGCAGGACCCGAACCTAAAATAATCAGTCTTGAGTGACGTGCGCTCATCCGCTGCATCCTTTTTTATTTAGAAATTTGTGGAATTATACGTGAAACTGTATAACAGTGGTGTGCGATTAAAGTCGATATTATTGATCATGCAAATCGATTTGAGCTATATAGAACAACAGTGCTGTGCTAGATACCCAATCTGGTATATTTCTAAGCAGCAGCCACTACATAATATTGCATCTTTTTTTGTGGAACAGGTGCATAATACGCGTTTATTGTGAAACTATTTTGTCTTAGTTTCTTACAAAAACATGAATGAAAAATTGGTTACAGGACAGTATATGACTGCGGTGTCGAGTGTTTATGCACAGCGCTTAATAAAGACATTATTTTTAGTTTCATTTGGAATTTATTTATTCCTTGCAACAGTGACCTATACGCCTTTTGATCCGGGCTGGATGCACATTTCCAGTGATACCCAGCATGTATCGAATGCCAGCGGAGTTGCCGGGGCGTGGATTGCAGATTTACTGTTCGGTTTTTTAGGCTGGGCAAGTTTGCTCATTCCAATTTTTCTCTTCGTTGAGGCAATTCAGGTCTGGTGGCCGTATAGCTTTTTGAATAAACCTTTTCGCTATGCTGCACAGTTCTTTATTTTATTGGCGACAGCAAGTCTGTTGTATCTGTATTGGCAAGTGCCGGCTGATACGCTGGATAATTCGTCGGGCGGGATCATTGGGTATGAGTTGGGGCAAAGTCTGTCCCAGATTTTAACCATTTATGGTGCAACGACTTTTCTGCTGCTGTTTTGGCTGGTTTTATTCACCTTTGCATTTGGGGTGAAGTGGAACAAAACCTGGGTTACGCTTAAGGCGACACCTGCTTATTTACAAGACTTATTTTATAAAAATGTGCCTGAAGCCGAATCTGCATTTGACCGGACAAATCCTGAAGTCAAAAAATCATTGGTAAATAACAAACAAAAAACAGCCACAGAAAAAGTAGCAGTAGTAGCCGAACATAAGCAAGTAGAATTGTCACCAGTCGTTCGTGATCCGGCTGCAGAGCGCCTGTTCGATGACATGGTTGAAAAAGAGCAGTCTGCGCAGCAACAACTGGTGGATGAGGAAGATGAAACTGAATTTGAACAAATTTTAGAAAAAGCCCATCGTCTTGAACAGAATACACAACGTGTCGTGGCGACAGGTGAAGTGTGGCGTGCATTACATGCAGATGAAAATCAAAATCATAACCAAGATATTGATGCACTGTTAAAAGCGGCTGAAGAATCTGGACCCCATACACCACATGACCATTTTCAGGCATTTGTTGATGAGCAACCTGCAGCAACGACTCCGCAGACCTCGAAGCAAAATCTGGATTGGGATGATGACGAAATTTTTGATGAATTGCTTGCAGCTGTGCCGGGTGGAAAAACTGCAACAGATGTACATACGCCATTTAATTCTGTGAATCCAGAACCAGCAGCAATTATCCCTGAAGAAAAGATGGTAACTGCAGCTGCAAGTATGGCAGCATCACCATCACTGAATCATAGTACGCCTAAAAATAGTGCATTGGATGACGAGTTTGATGAACTGGATGATCTGCTGGTAGATGATTTACCAATAGATAATTTACAGGTAGATCACTTGGAGCCAGCAGCGCCTGTGGCACGTACTACGAGTAGTTATGCCCAATCTTCAGCCTTTGTGCGTGCAGAAATCAATACTCAATTGCAGCCGCAATCCACCATTTCCGAAGATGAAAAGGCGTTGATTGCTGCCAACAAAGATGCCTTCCGTGAAGTTTGGCAGGAAACGGCTGGAAAACCTGTCGACGAGCTTGAATTGGATGAAGATGATTTTGATCTGGATGCCCCTTTAACCGATGCCATGGGTCGTCCGATGTCTCGTTCCATGCAGGTGGCGCAAAAACGTCGTGATTTGCCGCCATTGCCAGGTCTGGAGCTGCTGGATGAGGTTGATCCTAACAAGAAGGTGAATTTCACTGCCGAGCAATTGGCACGTTTATCTGAACTGCTAGAAATTAAACTGCAAGAGTTTAATGTGAAGGCCAAAGTGATAGAAGCACAGCCTGGCCCTGTGGTGACACGTTTTGAGCTGGATTTGGCACCGGGGGTAAAAGCCTCTAAAGTGACCAATATTTCACGTGACTTGGCACGTTCGATGTCGATGGCATCGGTACGTGTAGTCGAGGTCATTCCGGGTAAACCTTATATCGGGATTGAAGTACCGAACAGTAGCCGTGAAATGGTTCGCTTGATTGAGCTGGTACAGATTTCAAAATTCAATGATCCGGATGGCATTCTTTCCATGGCTATGGGTAAAGATATCTCGGGTAATCCCGTGATTACCGAACTGGGTAAAGCTCCGCATATGCTGGTTGCCGGTACAACCGGTTCTGGTAAATCGGTTGCGGTGAACTCGATGATTCTATCGATGTTGCTGAAGTACACGCCTGATCAGCTTCGTCTGATCCTGATTGACCCAAAACAGCTGGAACTGGCCAACTATAACGATATTCCGCATTTGCTCACGCCAGTCGTGACCGACATGAAAGATGCGGTCAGTGCCTTGAACTGGTGTGTCAATGAAATGGAACGCCGCTATAAGCTGATGTCTTTCCTGAAAATCCGTAAGCTAAGCGACTATAATCGTAAGGTTGAAGAAGCGATTGCCAATGGTGAAGAACTGTTTGACCCGACCTGGAAAGCCAGCGAATCGGTTGTGGGCGAACGTGCACCGCGTCTGACTCCATTGCCATCTATTGTCATTGTGGCGGATGAATTCGCCGATATGATCATGCAGGTGGGTAAAAAAGCCGAAGAAATGATTACCCGTTTGGCGCAGAAATCGCGTGCGGCAGGAATTCACCTGTTACTTGCGACACAGCGTCCATCAGTGGATGTGATCACAGGTTTGATTAAAGCCAATATTCCAACCCGTGTAGCATTGCGTGTGAACTCGAAAATTGACTCGCGTACCATCCTGGATGCTGGTGGTGCAGAAGACTTGTTAGGTCATGGTGACATGTTGTTCCTTGGCCCAGGTAAGATTGAACCGGAACGTGTGCATGGTGCCTTTATTGCCGATGATGAGGTGAACCGTATCTGTGATGCATGGCGTGAACGTGGTGCACCAAACTATGTCGATGAAATCTTAACGCCATTTGATGAAGAGCCAAGTAGCCGTGGTTTTGAGGATGGTGAGGGTGGTTCCGACCGTGATGCGCTTTATGATCAATGTGTATCTTTTGTGCTGGAAACCCGTAAGGCATCCACGTCTTCGCTACAGCGCAAGTTTAGCCTGGGTTATAACCGTGCTGCACGCATCATTGACCAGATGGAAGAAAATGGCATTGTTAGCGGTATGGGTGCCAACGGTAAACGTGATATTTTAATTTAAGTGTAAATATCTTCCAAGGGCCTGCAAATGCAGGCCTTTTTCTTGAGCACAATTGGAAGATATAAGGTAAATTAAGTGAATATTCATGAAAAACAAAAGTATCATGCAGCTCAGGGAAAGACTGAAATATTTCATTAAGGATACAGATAGAGCATGAATATTGTCATGGCGCTATTTCCATTGATCATTTTGATTGCAATGGGATATCTACTTAAACAGACGCGTTTTGTCACAGATGAATTTTGGGGAAACTCTGAAAAGCTCAATTATTTTATCTTGTTTCCTAGCTTGCTCTTTTTGAATTTATCTCATGTCGAGCTGGAGATGGCTACTGTGTCGAGCATGCTGGGAATCTTGATCCTGGTAATTTTGCTGGCAGCTATGGCTCTTTTTGTGGTTAAAAAAATCTATAACATTCCGGTACAGCGTTTCGGCGTGTATATGCAAAGCCAGGTACGTTTTAATACTTATATCGGCCTGTCGCTCATGGCATCTTTATTTGGGCCGAAAGGCATGCAAATGTTTGCCATGCTGATCGCTATCGCGATTCCTTTGGTCAATATCTTGTCGGTACTGGCATTATCGAGCTTAAACTGGCACACCCTGGGAAAAACAGTTATTTCGATTACAAGAAATCCATTAATTCTCGGCTGTATTGTTGGCGTAGGTTTCAATCTACTGAATCTGCCCTTAATTGATGGGATAGGGCAACTTGTGAAATTACTCGCGGCAATGAGCTTGCCTTTGGGTTTGCTGTCAGTGGGGGCAGCATTGCAATTTGATCAGTTTAAAACCAATATCTATCGTTTATTGATGAGTGTGTTTGGGCGTTTGCTCATCATGCCCATTTTGGCATTTGCCGTATGCCAGGCTTTTGATTTAAGTCATTTAGAATGCATGATTTTAGTGGTATTTTTTAGTTTGCCGACAGCTTCAGCTTCTTATATTCTGACCCGAGTATATCAGGGTGATCATCGATTAATGGCGGCTGTAATTAGTTTGCAGACACTCTGTTTTGCGGTGACTTTTCCGGCATTGATGCTATTGCTGCCTTAAAATAAAGGTTTAAAAGAAAATTATTTTGATAAAAAAAGCCTGGCTGTTCTATGCAAACAGCCAGGCTTTTTATGTTTTACTTAAGCAAACTTGGCAAGCACTTCCAGAAAGCCTTCGCTTTGACGCGGGTACTGTGCAATCACATCATGAATGCGTTGACCTTCAGGATTGGTGGCATTGACATCACGGCCATCGGCAACGAATTGAGTCAGTAAACGCTCATAATCATTTGGACGCATGTGCTTGAATGCATGATAAAGCACATGAAAATCAGCATTAACGCCTGCAGGAGGTAGCTGGGTTAAGTAGGCAAATACACGCTCATCTGACCATTCTTCATTGAACGTTGCTGGCTGAGATAATGCCATCGCAATCTCCTTGGTATACTGATTAAAATAAAAAAGGCAAAATATGAGGCTAGACAAAGCGGTTTTGCTCGACCCTGCCAACTTGAAGCACAGCTTCTCGTCTTGCGCCTGAACAAAGCAGTGCTTTGTTCAGGCTCATATTTTGCCTTGATTCAATTTGCTTGACTAATCAAAAATCAGATTATCGCTCTTCAGGCAAATTGATATTCATTTCTAACATTTCAATATTGGCTTCAGAACGAACCGACATTTGAATGTGTTGTTCATCTACACCACGGACATAGCGGTTGACCACCTGCATGATTTCTTTCTTCATGAGGTCAATCTTTTCCTGACTTAAGCGTTTGCCTAGACCCTGTTCAGAGGCGACAATGACTTTTAAGCGATCTTTAGCAGTCTGTGCACTTGATGGTTTATCCTCACTACTAAAAAGTTTACTCCAGAATCCTGCCATTTCTTACGCTCCAAATAGTCTTGCTAACCAGCCTTTAGGTTTGACTTCAATATGACGGTAAGGACGTTCTTCACCCAAAAAGCGCGCTACAAGGTCATCATAAGCCTGACCTGCAGCTTCTTCAGTAAACAGAATAACCGGTTTACCTTCGTTAGATGCTTGCAGTACGCTCTTACATTCAGGAATCACACCTAGTGTAGGGACACGTAAGATATCTTTAGAAATATCGTCAATGGTTAACATTTCTTGTTTATCGGCACGTTCAGGGTTGAAACGTGTAATACAAAGATGCTTACGGATGCGACCTTCGTTCTGTTCTACCTTTTTGGTTTTGCTGTCCAGCATACCAATAATGCGGTCAGAGTCACGTACAGAAGAAATTTCCGGGTTAGTCACAATGATCGCTTCATCTGCATGATACATGGCCATGATGGCACCACGTTCAATCCCTGCAGGCGAATCACAAATAATGTAATCAAATTCTTGAGAAAGTTCATCCATAACGCGTGCAACACCTTCATCGGTCAAGGCATCTTTGTCACGGGTCTGTGATGCAGGCAAAATATATAAATTTTCAATATCTTTGTCACGAATAAGCGCTTGTTGAAGACGCGCTTCGTTATTCAATACATTCACAAAATCATAAACAACGCGACGTTCACAACCCATAATTAAATCAAGGTTACGTAAACCCACGTCAAAATCGATCACAACAGTTTTGTGACCACGAAGGGCTAAACCTGTTGCAAAAGATGCACTTGTAGTAGTTTTACCTACACCACCTTTGCCTGATGTTACGACAACAATTTTCGCCACCGAATCCACTCCTGTTATGGTTCAAACCCCCTTTTTAAATATGGGGCTTTTGGTGTTTATTTATACATTAAAACTCGAGAACTTCAAAGACAAGTTCTTGATGATCATTCAAGTAAATATGGACAGATTTTTTCAGGACATGTTGTGGAATGTCATCCGCCACACAATATGTCCCTGCAATTGATACCAGTTCTGCTTCCAGTGAATGGCAGAAAATCCGCGCTGTACCATTCCCGCCTGCGCCGGCGATGACTCTACCACGTGCGCTACCATAAATATGTATATTTCCTGAAGCAATGACTTCAGAGCCGCTATTGATTCCGGCGTTAAGAATAATATCGCCATGATCCTGAACTAGGCATTGACCGGTGCGCAAAATTTCATCGTGATAAGAGGTCACATGGCTGATGACACGAGCTGGTTTGACGGGCTCTTCTTCAGCATCTTGGGGCAGGGCAGAGTCAACTTCAGGTTTGGCCTCAACCACTTGTTCTTTGGTCGCTTTAATACGCTGTAAGGGTTTGTTGTCTGCGGGCAGAATAGGAAACTGAATGGCCCGGGCTTCATCGGAAAGAATACCGTCAATCACGCCCATCGGCTGTAGATCCAGACTGATTAATAGCTGAATCAGTGCTATCAGTTCCTGTTCTACCGTGCTGTCAATAATGACCAGCGTGCCATGAGAAGCAGTTTCTTGGAGCATTTGAGTCAATTGCTGGCGGATTGCATTGTGATCATTGGTGTCAAAAGTTAATCGGGTAAAATTAACCATTCTGCCTGTAATCCGTATATCAGCCATAATTATTCCTTAAGACTTCTGACTCATTAATTTTATGTCGAAGTGATGTTGTAAATAGAGCAAATGCTAGAACAAATTGCAGCTTTTCTCTAGCCACGTTTTCAATATTTTTAATCTCATGATCATTCTTTAACTTGATCATGCTGTTCCAGGATTTGTTGCCATTGTTTTATTTTCACTTGCTGGCGAATGGCTTCTAAACTTTCAAAAACAGCCGATTCCACCAGTTTTTCCACATGGGTATTATTTTCAAATTGTATTTGGCTGATTTTATTTGAAATTTCTAAATATGCCAGATTTTTTTCATTTTTATGACCGTATGCAAAAGGTTCAATCAGCCCCAGGGTGATATTTTCTCCCAAACGTTGTCCAATGCTCTGGATTTGTTGCTCAATGCGTCCCCCCACAATCGGAATCAGGCGCAATAATTGGGTCAGTTCAGGGGTGTCTTCAATGGCACGATTGACAATGTCGCCGATATTTTCAGCAATCATGATTTTTTGCGCTTGCAGCTCTTTGCCTAAAGACTCTTGCAAAATATCCGCCAGGGCAGCGGCAAACATATCACGGTGATGGGCAACCAGATCTTCAATCAGTTTTTTATGTGTGGTACTGGTCGAGAGTTCACGTTTTATGCCATCTAAGACCGTAAGTACAATACGGCTGGTGAGTTCTTCAAGCACCATGTGGTAATAGAATTTAGCCCGCCGATACCAAGCGTCCGGAATGACTTTATAACCATGCTGGTGCAGGTTGTAGCCGATGGCCCCGGCACGTAATAAACGTAAGAAACGCAGCTGCGGAATAATGGAGAGAATTTCGTACCAGTGAATAAAGGGAAAGAAAAACCAGCGCTTATGATGTTGCCCAACGACCGCAATTATCCAGCGGGCCAGCAGTTCAATGACCAGAAAACTGGTAAACCAGCTTTCGGTAATGATGACCCAGGGACGCAATGAGTTACGGTAAAACTGCAACAGCTCGGGAAGATGAATGAAGTCAAACAGCCAGCCGCCAAAATCACTCATCAGAATGGCATTGGCACTAAGACAGAACAGGTTGATGATGATCAGAATCATCATAAAAATGTCATAGCCCAGTGCGACTTTCCATCCCCAGGTGCCTTTTTTTACAAAAGAAAAAGTTGGGGGCTTAATCTGGTCGTCTTGCTTCATTTTCTTCCTTAGGTATGCTTAAGCTTTCGCAGCCAATTCTTGCTGCATGCGTTCAATCAGCTGGTCTTTTTCAGTCCATAGTTCATGCACCCATTGTTGAAAACGTTCACGATATTCAGCATCATCTTCATAATTACCGCCTAATACCCAGTCTGGAATCTCGATTTTACGCAAATTCACCGCAATGCGATTGACCTCTCCTAGCCAGAAATCGCCATAACCTGGGACACCATCCGGATAAACAATAGTCATGTCGACCAGCGCATCAATTTTGTCACCTAAAATGTTGAGGGCCAAGGCTAAGCCACCCGCTTTAGGTTTGAGTAAATGCTTATAAGGTGATTGCTGCTGTGCATGTTTCTCTGGCGTAAAGCGCGTACCTTCCAAATAGTTCAATAAGGTAAAAGGTTGACTTAATAACTGTTCACATGCTTTACGCGATTCTTCCATATCACGGGTTTTAAGTTCCGGATTTTTGGCTATCTGTTCCTTGCTATGACGCTTCATCATCGGGAAGCCCAAAATTTTAAAGGCTTGCCCGACGAAAGGAATAAAGATCAGTTCCCACTTGGTAAAGAAACGGGTAAGTGGCATGCGGGTTAAACCAAAGTATTGATTTACCGTAGTATCCACCCAGCTTTGATGGTTGCAGGTCATCAGGTAACGGCCTTGCATACTGAGCTCTAAACCTTCCTCAATCGTGATATCCCACTTTAAGTTGGGCAATACATGGTCGATCAGCCAATTATTGACACTGAGCCAGCTGTTGGTAATTTGAATGTTGGTTTCGTCTACTTTTCGTGATTTTTTAATGAGTTTGGTTAATCCCAAAGCGAGTACAGGTGGTCCATGAAAAAAAGTGCTTCCAGTAATGACCGATCCGACAGTAAGCCCGCGAGATATTTTTTTTAATATCGGTTGCTTGGTATTTTGAGATGACATATAAAAAAAGGCCTTAAAAGAAAATCATCAAATGTTTTTATGCAGTATTCAATATAATTGCAGAATTTAAAATAAAAAAGTCTATTCATACAAGTATGAAGAAATTGTGCGTAAGTTATTCTGAAGATCGATAAGAAATATTACAAAATGTAACTAATCAATGTATTATTTACAAAAAATCAATGGTATGCCGATTTTTTTTAATTCATTATTCCAGCATACGATAAAACACAAGAAGGAGGCATGCGATGCGTGCACTAGTCATTTCAGCAGCAGTAGCAGGGGCATTGGCACTATCAGGCTGTCAAACAACTGGCAACAACATTGGCGGTATGGAATACGATAAAACAGCAATTGGCGCAATAGTGGGTGCAGCTGCGGGTTATGGTCTTTCTAAAAGTAACGCAAATACAAGCGCTCAAAATAACCGTGCTGCAGCAATTGGTGCTGTATTAGGCGGTGCAACAGGTGTATATCTGGACAATAAAGAGAAAAAATTACGTCAACAAATGGCGGGTACTGGTGTAGATGTTACACGTAATCCGGATGGTTCTGTTGGCCTGATTATGCCAGGTAACATTACCTTTGATACCAATAAATCAAATATCAAACCGAACTTCTACGCGACTTTGAACAAAGTTGCGCAAACACTGACTGAAGACAACAAGAGCGGTATTCTTGTAACAGGTTATACAGACAGCACGGGTAATGACTCGATTAACATTCCATTATCTCAAGCGCGTGCTCAATCAGTAGCTAACTATCTGGCCGGTCAGGGCGTGGCACGTACGCGTATTAATGCACAAGGTCAAGGTTCAGCGAACCCAATCGCATCAAATGCGACAGCTGAAGGCCGTGAACAAAACCGTCGTGTAGAAATCAGCATTTACGCGGTTCAATAATTCTTCATAAGTTCATGATGAATTGAAAAGACCACCTTCGGGTGGTTTTTTTTATGAATGTCAAATCTGTATTTTAGGTTATGCAAGTTGGGCGCAGATGACTATAATCGAGCTCCAATTAACACGAGGAAATCCTATGTCGTCGGCAAGTCAACTGAATGACAAGCAACTTGAAGCTATGAAATACACTCAAGGGCCCTTGTTAGTACTTGCAGGGGCAGGTTCGGGTAAAACCTCGGTAATTACGCGAAAAGTCGCGCATTTGGTCAAGAATTGCGGTATACCGGCACATCGGATCACGGCCATGACCTTTACCAACAAAGCAGCACGCGAAATGAAGGAGCGTGTCAGTAAATTATTGTCTCGTGAAGAAGCCAAAGGTCTGTCTGTTTCGACCTTCCATACCTTTGGTCTGAATTTGCTCCGATTGGAACTCAAACATACCCCATTAAAAAATAATTTTTCTATTCTGGATGCCGATGATTGTAAGCGCATCCTGATGGATTTAATGCACCGTGATAATTTATCCGGCGCGGAAAGTAAAGAACTCATTGCCAAGGCAATGAAGATGATTTCGGACTGGAAAAATGACCTAATTCCACCGGAACAAGCACATACCACCTGTGAAACCGCTGAAGATGTCCAGTTTGCGCATTTATATCAGCTTTATGAACGCAACTTGCGTGCCTATAATGCCGTGGATTTTGACGACCTGATAGTGATGCCAACTCGCCTATTGCAGGAAAATGCTGAAGTCCGAGATAAATGGCAGAACCGGGTGCGTTATCTGCTGGTGGATGAATATCAGGATACCAATACCGCACAGTATATTCTGGTGAAACTGCTGGTCGGTGTGATGGGACAGTTCACTGCGGTAGGCGATGATGACCAGTCCATTTATGCCTGGCGTGGGGCAAAGCCTGAAAATATGGCTTTGTTGAAGGAAGATTTTCCGAATTTAAAAGTCATTAAATTAGAACAAAACTACCGTTCCACCAGCCGTATTTTGAAAGCGGCGAATACGGTGATTGGCAATAATCCGCATATTTTTGATAAAAAACTCTGGTCGGATAAAGGTCACGGTGAAGTGATTCGCGTGATTACTTGCCGTAATGATGATGATGAATCCGAACGCGTAGTGAAGGATCTGATCACCCATAAGCTGATGAATGGGAAAAACTGGAAGGATTATGCGATTTTGTATCGCGGTAATTTTCAGGCCCGTATTTTAGAAACACAGCTGCGTCAAATGCAAATTCCATACAAGCTTTCCGGGGGCCAGTCTTTCTTTGCTCGTGCAGAAATTAAAGACATCATGAGTTATTTGCGTCTGATTATTAACCCTGAAGATGACAGTGCATTTTTACGGATTATTAACACGCCGAAACGTGCCATTGGACCTGTAACCTTAGAAAAGTTAGGTCTATTTGCACAGGAAAATCATTTGTCATTGCTGGCAGCGGCAGGTGATCAGCGCCTGACCATGGTGATGCCGAAAAAAGCGACTACACAACTGGCTGAATTTTCTGATTTTATTGGAAATTTTACCCGTAATTTACTAGATGATGACGAGCCTGTGCCAATTATTCGCCAGATGATGCAGGAAGCAGGCTATATCGATTACATCAAGGAATCCGCAGCAACGCCAGCGCAGGAAAAAACCAAGCTGGATAATATTGAAGTGCTGTATAGCAGCATTCAGAGTCTAATTAACCGCGCTGAAGATGTGGATGACAAGAATATTGAAAGCGTGATTCGTAAAATGGTACTTCTGGATATGCTGGAGCAGCAGCAAGAAGAAGAAGATACCGATAAAGTGAATTTATTGACTTTGCATGCATCCAAAGGTCTGGAATTTCCTTATGTCTATCTGATTGGACTGGAAGAAGAAATTCTGCCGCATAAAAACTCGATTGCAGCCGAAACCGTGGAAGAAGAACGCCGTTTGATGTACGTGGGTATTACCCGTGCCCGTCAAGGTTTGACCATTACTTTGGCTGAGCAGCGTAAAGCGGGCGGACAGATGAAACAGATGACCCCAAGCCGCTTCCTGGATGAATTACCGCAAGATGAACTGGAATGGCTAGGTCGCAAGAAAAAATTGGCAGGCAATATTGATCCAAAATTACAAGCCCAGCATTATCTGGAAAATTTACGCGCCCTAATCAAGCGTTAATTCACGATTTAAACCATGCAACATTTAAACTATGCAATTAGGAAAAAACAAATGAAAGTTCAAGTGAAAGTACTCGATACACGTTTAGGCAATGAATGGCCGATGCCTACCTATGCGACTTCGGGTTCAGCAGGTTTGGACTTGCGTGCTTGTGTCGATGAAGCGACTGTCATTGAACCGGGTCAAACAGTATTGGTGAAAACCGGTTTGGCTATTTATATTGAAGATACAAATTTTGCTGGCTTAATTTTGCCGCGTTCAGGTCTGGGGCATAAACATGGGATTGTTCTAGGCAATCTGGTGGGCCTCATTGATTCAGATTATCAAGGTGAATTGATGGTATCGGTTTGGAACCGTAGCCAAACAGCATTTACTTTACAACCGGGTGAACGTTTAGCGCAGTATGTGCTGGTTCCTGTTGTTCAAGCGCAGTTTGATATTGTGAATGAATTCGAAGCGACTGAACGTGGTGCAGGCGGTTTTGGCCATACCGGTAAAGGTTAAGCCCTGATTTAGTTTTAAGATGGAGTACCTGATGAACAAGCAGCTATATTTTGTTTATCAGGTTTCATTTTAGAAATAATCTTATTTAAAATATTAATCACATTTATAATAAAATGAACTGCTTAGAATATTTTTTAATATTGTATTGATGGGGGGATTTCTTATACTTAATGTTATTTTTTCTATGTTTACTTAGGTAATTGGTTTTTAAATAGAATTTATTTTCATTCCTTTCTTTTAATTAATAATATAGGACTTACGCATTGACGGATTCAAAAAAGTATTAAAATACTTTATAAAGTATCTGTGATCAGACGAATTAAAAATGCTTCTACAGCAACTTGTACACTACCCATTTATATGGGCTTTCTCATGAC
>NZ_VPCP01000037.1:0-32313 GCF_013418145.1 Acinetobacter sp. YH12201
GATACAAGATTTGTATTCAATCCATGTTGCAAAGCGACTGAAGCAATTGAAACGTCCGGTGCTTTACAAGCCTGAACGATCTGCTGTTTAAATTCAGCACTGTATGTTCTTCGTTTTTTCGCAAGAGGTGCGATGGATGTCTGATTATTTGTAGTCATAAATTTAAGTCCCCACTTGTTTCTAAGTGGGGACTAAATTAAGGCTTATAGGATGAATTCAGAAGGTGTGTTCAGCGGACGCTTACAAATACAGAACCATTCTATTTGTTTGTTTTTTATGCAGTATATTTATAAAGCATTGTATAAATTACACACAATTATTTTTATTTTGTTCCGATAAATGGCGCATTCTCGAAAAGAGGCGCAATCATGCCCGAAGTGCAGGCATAAAAAAAGCGATCATTGGCATGACCGCTTTTTTATCATTCAAACTTGGGTTTAAATGCTCATATCTTCGCTAAGTGCTAGTGGATTCGGCAAAATTTTCGCCAATGCACGGCATAAAGTAGTCAGTTCAGCACTGTCATTTGGCATCAAGGTGATATGGCCAATTTTACGACCTTCACGCTCAGTCTTGTTATAAAGGTGCAAATGAGCGCCATTTAAAGCCAAGACATCTTCAGATTTAGGATGTTGACCAATAATATTGATCATCACCGTTGGACGAACCACTTCAGTTGAACCTAAAGGTAAGCCCGCCACCGCACGAATGTGGTTTTCAAACTGCGAGCAAACAGCACCTTCAATTGACCAGTGCCCCGAGTTATGCACGCGTGGTGCCATCTCATTGGCATACAAGCCCTTGTCAGTGACAAATAGCTCTAGCGTCAACACACCGACATAATTCAAATGATTCAGCAGACGAGTGATGTAGTCTTGTGCCACAGGCTGTAAATCGGCGCTGTTAGGTGCAGGCACAATTGAGTGCGACAAAATACCATTATGATGGTGGTTTTCTGCCAATGGCCAGGTTTTCACCTCACCATTTTGGCCACGTACCGCAATAATTGAAACTTCACGTGAGAAAGTCACAAAACTTTCTGCAATCAGTGAACCAGCCGGACCAAGCTCAGCCCATGCCTGATCAACCTGATCTACAGAACGCAGCACAAACTGACCTTTACCGTCGTAGCCACCTGTTGTCGTTTTCAAGACGATTGGCAAACCCAGTTCAGCAACAGCCACTTGTAAGGTTTCTAGCGAATCGACTGCCTTATAAGGCGCAACTGGAATCTCGAGTTGATCGAATAAAGCTTTTTCCAGCAAACGGTTTTGCGCAATAGCCAAAGCCTGACGCGGCGGGTGTAATTGTTTTTGCTGGGTTAAAATATCCACATCTGCAAGCGGGGTATTTTCAAACTCCAGACTAAATACATCCGCACTTTGAATAAATTCATTTAAACCATTTTCAGCTTGGCTTGAGATGACCTGACCCAGCGCTGCAGAAGGGCAATTTGTATTGGCTTCAAAGAAGGTGCATTGAATATTCAACGGTAGAGCAGCTTGCGCCATCATACGGCCGAGTTGACCACCACCAAAAATACCGATGGTTTTATCCATAACATGTGTCCCGTTTTAAGCTTGGCTTTAGTTTTGGCCTGGAATATTTTTGCTTGCCACTTTTTCAGTTTGCGCAGCGCGGAATTCAGCAACATTTTTTGCAATTTCAGGACGTGTTAAACCTAAAATTTGCGCTGCCATAATGGCTGCATTGGTTGCACCAGCAGGACCAATTGCCAATGTACCCACTGCGATACCAGCAGGCATTTGCACGATTGAAAGCAATGAGTCTACGCCATTAAGAATAGAAGATTTCACTGGTACACCCAGAACCGGTAAGTCGGTTTTTGCTGCACACATGCCTGGAAGATGCGCTGCACCGCCAGCACCGGCAATAATCACCTGAATACCACGTTCACGTGCTGTTTCAGCATATTCAAATAAACGGTCTGGGGTACGGTGTGCAGAAACAACTTCCGCTTCAAATGGGACGCCAAGCTGTTTCAGCATATTGGCAGTGTGTTCCAGAGTTGCCCAGTCAGATTGGGAACCCATGATAATTCCAACGAGAGGTTGAGTGTCTGCAGCAGCCGCATTCATTGCAAATGTTCCATAAACGAATGTAAGGAAGGATAAATCTCGACAAGAGCCAAGTTTTAAATGAATCACAAGCTCGCTATTATAGACTGATTTTTCATCTCACCAAAATTTAACAGCGCAAGCAGGCGGATATTTTCAATTTTTTTATAGAAATAGCTAAAAATAGGGCAGTGGCCAATTTATTGGCTACGAAATACAAAATAAATACAGCCCACCAAACAGAGCCCTGCCCACAAATAATCCAGTTTAAACGGCTGTTTAAACAGAAAAATCATAAAAGGCACAAAGACCAGCAAGGTCACCACTTCCTGGGTAATTTTCATTTGTCCCACAGCCCAGCCTTGTTGTGCAAGCAGGCGAGTGGCGGGAATCATAAAGCTGTACTCCAGCAGGGCGATCAGCCAGCCGAATAAAATCGCCTGCCAGATGGGTGCACCATGTAAAAATTTAAGATGACCATACCAGGCCAAAGTCATAAAGCAGTTGGAAATAATTAAAAGCAGCAGGGCAAAGTACATAGTCAATTGATCTGGAAGAACTGCAAATATTTTACGTTTTTCCAGTAAAAAAGCATGTGATTTCCGGACGGATTTTAGCGCGGAGAAATCCCGATCCAACAGCCCCCTAAACTACCGGATGCAATGCCGGGAATAGATACAAGAAAGACTATCTTTTCCGCAAAACCCTTGATATCGTTGCTTTCAAATTGAATCAATAATGACAACACCACCAATAACAACGTGATGTGTCTAAAAAGCAGTGGAGTTAAAACGCATGCATCTGCATATTTTGGGTATTTGTGGCACCTTTATGGGTTCGCTCGCACTATTGGCACGTGATTTAGGACATAAAGTGACGGGTTCGGATGCAAATGTCTATCCACCCATGTCAACCCAACTAGAAAATGCAGGCATTGGCTTAATGCAGGGTTATGACCGCAGTCATTTGCAGCCACATCCCGATCTGGTGATTGTCGGGAATGCCATGAAGCGCGGCATTGATGCGGTGGAATACATGCTCAATGAAGGTCTGCCTTATATTTCAGGTCCACAGTTCTTGGCCGATCATGTTTTACAAGGCAGACATGTGCTGGGTGTTGCAGGAACCCATGGTAAAACCACCACAACCACTATGCTGGCTTGGGTACTGGATCAGGCCGGTTTAAATCCGGGCTTTTTGATTGGCGGCGTACCTTTGGGTTTTAGTGAAAGTGCACGTTTAGGCGGCGGCAAATACTTCTGTGTGGAAGCAGATGAATATGATTCTGCCTTCTTCGACAAGCGTTCCAAGTTCGTGCATTACCATCCTAAAACCGCGATTTTGAATAACCTTGAATTTGACCATGCCGATATCTTTGATGATCTGGCTGCGATTCAAAAACAGTTCCATCATTTAGTACGGACCATTCCAAGTGAAGGCCGCATTATTGCGCCAATTACCGAAACCAATATTGATGAAGTTTTGCAGATGGGCTGCTGGACACCTGTGGTTCGCACTTCATTGGATGCCAATGACAAAGCGTTACTTTCTGCCGAACAGTTATTAAATGATGGTTCACATTTTAAAGTACTGGAAAATGGTATCGTTAAAGGTATCGTGAAATGGAACATGACCGGACAGCACAGTGTGGCCAATGCCTTGGCGACCATTGCAGCGGCGGAACATGTGGGCGTTTCGATCGAAACTGCATGTGAAGCACTTTCCAACTTTGGCGGCGTCAAGCGCCGTATGGAATTGCTGGATACGGTAAAAGGCATTGAGGTGTATGATGATTTTGCCCATCACCCAACCGCCATTGAAACCACGCTTGACGGCGCACGCAAACGCCTGGGTGAACGTAAACTGTGGGCCATTATTGAACCGCGCTCCAATACCATGCGTATGGGTAGCCACAAAGATGGTTTGGCGCATTCCGTACGTCTGGCGGATGAAGTAATCTGGTATCAACCGGAAGGGCTGGACTGGGATCTACAGCCGGTAATTGATGCCGCACCAAACAAAGCCGTGGTGGCACGTAGCTTAGATGACATCATTCAAACGGTTGTCTCTGAGGCAGGTGAGGGCGATGCTGTGGTGATTATGTCGAATGGTGGTTTTGGCGGATTACACCAGAAATTGATTAGTGCCTTACAGCAAAACGCTTAAACTTCTTTTCAGCCTGAACTTGATCAGGATCGTAGCCAATCGTTCTGCGGTCCTTCACTAACAAATTAATAAATCATATATTATTTTTTATTCAAATAACTATTTTGCTAATGACCTTGTCATCAAGACTTGTTAATTTAACTGGATAGCATCCCGCCAACATGACTGTTGCTATATAAGCCAGGCGGCTGGATGTCTTTTACAATAATCATTAAGAAGGATGGTCCCCATGTCAAATACAATGAAAGCAATGGTTTACTACGGCGCCAATGATATCCGCTTCGAAGAACGTCCTATCCCTACCATCCTGCATCCCGATGATGCGATTATCAAACTCACAAAAGTCACAATCTGCGGAACCGACCTCGGCATCTGGAAAGGTAAAAACCCCGAAATTGAACAGGTGGAAAAAGAAAAAACCGGCAGCTTTAATGGCCGCATTCTCGGTCATGAAGGCATCGGCATTGTAGAAGAAGTCGGTTCAGCCGTAAAAAACTTCAAGAAAGGCGACCGGGTAATTATTTCCTGTGTCAGCCGCTGTGGTACCTGTGAAAACTGCCAGAAACAGCTGTACGCGCATTGCCGTAATGAAGGGGGCTGGATTATGGGTTACATGATTGATGGCACCCATGCCGAATATGTCCGGACTCCATTTGCCGATACTTCACTCTATCATTTGCCAGAAGGCCTGAATGAAGATGTCGCAGTTTTCCTGTCTGATATTCTACCAACTTCACATGAAATTGGCGTGCAGTATGGTGATGTTAAACCGGGCGATAACGTGGCAATTGTCGGTGCTGGCCCGATTGGAATGAGCTGTCTGCTCACCGCACAATTCTATTCACCTGCCAATATTATTATGGTGGATACAGATGATAACCGACTGGAATTTGCCAAGACTGTAGGGGCTACCCATGTCATCAACTCTGCTAAAGAAGATGCCATTGCAAAGATTTTAGAGCTGACCGGTGGTCGTGGTGTTGACTGTGCCATTGAAGCAGTGGGTGTGGAACCGACCTGGAATATCTGCCAACATGTGGTGAAAGAGGGTGGCCATATTGCCAACGTGGGTGTGCATGGCAAACCCGTCAACTTTGAACTGAACAAGCTCTGGATCAAGAACCTGACCATCACCACCGGTCTGGTCAATGCCAACACCACCGGCATGCTGCTGAAAACCTGCTGTTCCGGCAAACTGCCACTGGAAAAACTGGCGACCCATCACTTTAAGTTTGCTGAGTTTGAAAAAGCCTATGATGTCTTCAAGCATGCCGCTGATGAAAAGGCACTAAAGGTGATGATCGACATGGCTTAAACTTTAAGTCTTCGATAAAAAAGTCCGCATCGCGGACTTTTTTTATTTTAGCCTGAATCAAAAATAGAAGAGTGGGCCTTTATTGGCCTGATGGCAGGTTCTGAATTTTATACCCTACTGCAAAGCCTTGATCTGCCAGATTTAAAAGCCAAATGACAGACAATCTCTCTATCGGCCAGCATCTTTAAACTTAGGCTACAACATCTGTAAAACTCTGATCACGTTTAAACATTACCTCCACATAGGAACAGGTAGGAATAATTTTTAACTGTTTTTCACGTGCAAATTCAACTAAAACATCTAACAATTTTCGTGCTACGCCTTGACCACGCAAACAATCATCCACCCAGGTATGATCAGCCACTATGGTATTTTCATTGCGCCAAACATAACTGATTTCTGCAATTCGTTGACCTGCATCATTCAAAGTAAAAAACTCACCTTGTTGGCCGTTATCCTTGTGTTGAAACTGCATCGCTAGTCCTCACTTTGTATTTGACTGGAACCAGAATACGTTAAAAGTAGATTATTTTAAAACAGTGTGAATAGATAAAATTTGCACAATTACAATAAATATGCGATTCTTCAGCCATATTTGGATGAAATCCAAAACAAAATTAAGTTGAACAAGGGGAGTAGCCTCCTCCAAACCTGATCATGATGCCGTTTTAAAATGATCAGGTGTCAGAATATCGTCATTACACTTTGCAAAAAGTCGGTATCTGAGCATCTGAATTTACATAATATGAATATTCAGATGTAGGCAAGACCTTGATCATGTTGACACAGATGTTTAAATCATCTGGCAACAGGTCAAGGTTTTTTTATGGCCGGTTGTCAGGTGTGGAGATTTTTATGGAATCCATTGGCAATTTATGGCTGTATTTAGCATTCTTCGGTTTAGTTGCCGTTATGCTCATCATCGACTTCTTGGGCTTTAGACAAAAACAGGGCCAAGAAGTCAAAATTAAAACCGCAGCGTACTGGAGTATGGCTTGGGTTTCTGTCGCCGTACTATTTGGTGGTGGCTTATGGTTTTACCTGCAACAGACAGCTGGGGTAGCCATCGCAAATACCAAAGTCATGGAGTATTTTGCTGGTTACTTATTAGAGAAATCCCTCGCGATTGATAACGTTTTTGTATGGCTGATGATTTTTGCTGCCTTCGCTATTCCTCCGGCATTGCAACGTAAAATATTGCTCTATGGGGTACTCGGCGCCATTGTATTACGTACCATCTTTATTTTTATTGGTGCCTGGTTCGTTCAGGAGTTCTCTTGGGTACTTTATATCTTCGGTGCTTTCCTGGTCTATACCGGCTTTAAATTTCTTAAAGGTCATGACGAAGACCCCAATATTGAAGATATGGCCTTACTCAAGTGGTTACGTAAACATATGCGTATTACCCCGCAGCTGGAAGGAGATAAATTCTTTGTCCGTCAAAACGGTCTGTTATGGGCCACGCCGTTATTTCTGGTCTTGATTTTGGTTGAAGCTTCCGATGTCATTTTTGCAGTAGATTCCATTCCGGCTATTTTCGCGGTTACCAGTGATCCCTTTATCGTATTAACTGCAAACTTAATGGCCATTTTAGGTCTACGTGCCATGTTTTTCTTGCTGGCAGGTGCAGCATCTAAAATGCATTACCTGCCGTATGGTCTCGGTATTATCCTGCTGTTTATTGGTTTCAAAATGTTGATGCTGGATGTGTTCCATATGCCAATCTGGATATCACTCGGCTTTATTGTGATTGTCCTGTCCATTACCGCATGGTTATCGATTCGCTACAACAAGCAACAACAGTCACTTTAATTTTTAAATAAAATGATTCGGCCTTTCATCTCATAAATGGAAGGCTTTTTTTATGCCCCCTATTTCAAGCGACTGGATATTTATAAGTAGAGTTTTTTATCCTTTAGCATGCAGCTCAATGCATCGCACAGGGGGAGAGGATTAACCCCATCAGATCGGGTTTAAGGGAAAAATTTCAGGTACAATCAATCGAAAAAATTCAAAATCGCAGGTTTTCAATGTCTTCTGTAGTTGCAACGACGGCGGTTCGCGGTCGCTTCCTAGATATTCAGAATACGGTTGCCCAAGCGCGTGATATTCACGACCAAGTGCGATATGTAGAAGATGGTTTACTGATTGCCGAAAATGGCAAAATTCGCTGGTTTGGCGACTGGCAAACCGGCCAGCAGCATATTCCGGCTGATGTCGAAGTTCATCACTATCCCGACAAGCTGATTGTACCGGGTTTTATTGATACCCATATCCATTTTCCGCAAACCGAGATGGTCGGGGCCTATGGGGAACAGCTGCTTGAATGGCTGAATACCTATACCTTTCCAACTGAATTGCAGTTTAAAGACAAAGCCTATGCCGACAAAATCGCGCAGTTTTTTGTCCAGGAGTTATTAAAAAACGGCACCACCACAGCTTTGGTTTTTTGTACAGTCCATGCGGAATCGGTCGATGCCTTATTTGCAGCCGCAGAACAGTATCAAATGCGTTTAATTGCCGGCAAAGTGATGATGGACCGTCATGCACCAGAAGATTTGTGTGACACGCCAGAGACTGCTTATCAGGACTCTAAGGCATTGATTGAAAAATGGCATGGCAAAGGCCGCAACCTGTATGCCATTACCCCACGTTTTGCACCGACCTCGACGCCAGAGCAACTGGCCAAAGCAGGGCAGCTGAAAGCCGAATATCCCGATGTGTATGTGCATACCCATTTAAATGAAAACAAGAATGAAATTGCCTGGGTCAAAGACTTATTTCCTGAGCAAAAAGGCTATCTGGATGTCTATCACCATTATGGTTTAACCGGGCAACGTTCGGTATTTGCCCACTGTGTACATTTAGAAGATACCGAGTGGGACTGTATGCATGCGACCGACTCAGCCATCGCCTTTTGTCCAACCTCAAATCTATTTTTGGGCAGTGGTTTATTTCCCTTAAAAAGAACCTGGGAAAAACAGGTCAAAGTCGGTTTGGGCACAGACATTGGGGCAGGGACGTCCTTCAGTCAGCTGCAAACCTTGAATGAAGCCTATAAAGTACAGCAGCTTCAGGGCGATAAACTCTCGGCATTTGAGTCTCTGTATCACGCGACCTTGGGCGGCGCCAAAGCGCTGGATCTGGAGGATAAACTGGGTAACTTTAACCTAGGCAAAGAAGCCGATTTTATTGTGCTGGATTTAAAAGCCACTGCACTGCAGGCACTGCGTCAGGAACATGCCAAAAGCATTGAAGATGCTTTGTTTGCCCTGATGACCATGGGCGATGACCGTAATATCCATGCCACCTATATTTATGGAGCAGCAGCCTATGTCAAAAAGTGAAGTGAGAAAAAAATCTGCTAAAAAGATCATTGTGTGGGCTGGAATTGCCCTGGTGTGTGCATTTTTACTGAAACGCGATACGGTGCAGCACAAGGTCTGATTAGATTTACGAGCGCAAAAAAGATGCATCTCTTAAACAGATGTATTAAAATTAAAACAACTTTAGAGGTGTTGCTGGTCAACACCTTTTTTATTTTTTGATTTGCTTTTAGGTATCTCCCCATGACCGTTCATATGAGTGTGATGATCTCAACTGAAGAAATTCAAGCCAAAGTCAAAGAGCTTGGTGCAAAAATTAATGCTCACTATGCCAATAGTGACAAAGAATTGGTGCTGATTGGTTTACTTCGCGGTTCTGTCATTTTTATGGCGGATTTATGTCGTGCAATCAGCAAACCACATGAACTCGATTTTATGACCGTATCCAGTTACGGTGGCGGTACGGTTTCAAGCCGTGATGTCAAAATTCTAAAAGATCTGGATGGTGAAATTCGCGGTAAAGATGTACTGATTGTGGAAGATATTATCGACTCTGGTAATACCCTGAGCAAAGTTCTAGAAATCTTGAGCACTCGCGGTCCCAACTCTATTGAACTGTGTACGCTCATCAGCAAACCTTCACGCCGTGAAATTGAACTTGAAGTGAAATTCCTGGGCTTTGAAGTGGAAGATAAATTTATTGTCGGTTATGGCTTGGACTATGATCAAAAATATCGCCATATTCCATTTATTGGTGAAATTGGTCTATAAGACAGACTGAAGATACTTAAAGTGGCCGAAGGCCACTTTTTTATGCTTTAAATTGCAACAGGCACAAAAAAACAACAGTTATTAGCAGGATTCATCTGTTTCGTGTTGGATAAATGATTAATTATAAAAATGAAAGCGAATTGAAAGTAAATAAATGATAACAAAAGAAGAAGACTGATGTGGTCACTGATCGTTGCAATCGTGGTCGGTTTTATTGCAGGTTTAATTGCACGCGCTATTCATCCAGGTAATGATAAAGCAGGATTTTTTATTACTGCCTTGCTCGGTATTGCAGGTTCTTTATTGGCCACTTATGGTGGACGCTTACTCGGACTGTATGGTGAAAACTCTGCAGCAGGTTTTATTGCTTCGGTGATCGGGGCCATCATTATTCTGTTTCTTTATAACCTGGTGACCAAGAATTCCAGGGGTTAAATACTCCATCACATAATGGAGTCACTCATAAAAAAGTACCGTACATGGTTTCAGTTAAGGAGTTTAGAAATAGACTCTTTAATTTTTTAGTAATTCATGGCGGAGTCTTACCATTTTAAATCAAACCCTTGCAGCTCATTTGTTACTTTGGTTTCGCCCAAAGTAACCAAAGGCATTTGTCATCCGCAAAACTCGTCAGCCACTATCAACTAGCAAATTCATCGCAGAAACAATCATTTTTTAATGTAGTCCTGCCTCAAACAGTTGCGGATGACTTTTCCACATATCAACTACAATCATGAATTTAAAAAGAAATGTCAGTCAATTTCTTAACTGACTGACATTACCGTACACGGTGCTTTTTTATAGTTCCTCGCATCAGCGCAGATCTATTTTATAAACCCAGTTCTTTCCAGATTTTTTCAATTTCCTGGGCAGGGTAGGCCCCCATGACTTTAAAGCCATTGGAGAAAACAATGGCTGGTGTCCCGGTTAAACCTAAAGTTTTACCTAAACTTAAATTACGCTCAATCGGATTGGCACAGCTTTTATTAGCATTGGGTTGAATGCCTTTAGCGATCAAATTTGACCAGGCCAAAGCTGGATCTTTCTCACAAAATACCTGTTTTGAAACCGCCACAGATTGAGTTTTAATAGGGTAAATAAAGGTGTAAATAGTCACATCCTTTAATTTGCTTAGTTCAGTCTCAAGCTGTTTACAATACGGGCAATTTGGGTCAGAAAAGATCGCAATCTGGCGTTTACCATTACCTCGCACGGTTTTGACTGCATCCTGTAACGGCAATTTTTTCCAGTCAACACTGTTCTGCTTCAGTATTAAATCTTTGGTCAGGTTTTTCTGATCACTTAATCGGAACATGGAACCGACCAGAATATGTTGAGCATCTTCCCCCAAATATACCACTTGGCCATCCATTGAGCCGCTATAAATCCCTTTCATTTCGGTGGTTTGAATATTTTCAATGTTTAGTTTGGGATGTTGCTTACTCAGGTTGGTTTTCACTGTATCGACATTTGCCAAAGTTAAAGTGGAAATAAAACTCACCAAGGCACATACCAATGTTTTTTTAATCATCTATTTTGCTCATCGCTTTAAAATCCTTCCCGCTGATTCTACTCAAAAACCAGCCAGGTAATCTTAAAATTTTAGCTCGCCTTACTGAAAATACACATATTTACCCAGCAAGGTTTCACGTGGAACATGGATTTAGCGTGGATTAATTTCTACCGAAACATGTACGATTTCCTCATGAATGGACAAGGCTGCACGAATCTGGTCTGCATTCAAATTGAAATCGGTGGCTAAAGCTAAAATGCAGGAGAATTTACCTTTGCCGACTTTCCAGACATGCAGGTCAGTAATTTCTACTAGAGGAAATTCTGCAATCACCTCGCGAATTTCTTCTACGACCGGATGATCCATTTCTGCATCCAGTAAGGTTTTTCCAGTTTCTTGAATGAGGCCCCAAGCCCATTTCGCCACCAGAATGGATCCGATGATGCCCAGTGCAGCATCCAGAAAAGTCCAATTCAAATACTTGGCAGCAAACAGGGCAATAATGGCAAAAACTGAAGTCACAGCATCGGCAACCACATGCATAAAAGCGGCTTTCTGGTTTAAGTCATGCTCGGTATGAGTATGCTCATTTTCATGATGATGGTGATGGTGATGGTGATGGTGATGGTGATGGTGATGGTGATCATCATGCAGTAACCATGCGCAGATTAAATTAATCACCAGGCCCAATATTGCAATCGGAATGGCTTGATTATAAAGAATATCAACCGGGTTGAGCAGTCGTTCAATCGATTGAAAGGCCATAAACACCGCCACCACCATCAACAAGATGGCGCTGCTATAGCCTGCCAAAATTTCAATTTTCCAGGTGCCAAAACTAAAACGATGATCCTGCGCATAACGACGTGCAGAACGGTAAGCAAAATAAGCCAGTCCCAGCGCCAGCATATGCGAACTCATGTGCCAGCCATCGGCCAGCAAGGCCATAGAGTTGTAAATCCAGCCACCAATCACTTCTAATAACATCATCACTGCCGTTAGAATGGTCGCCAATAAAATGCGTTTTTGTGCGAGCGGGTTGCCTTCATCAAACTGATGACTATGGGTTCGGGTCAATGGGGCGTCTTGCATAATCTAGATTTTCAATATACTCCCCCATAGTATATTTATTTTTGGAGAATAATGTTGGGTCATTTATATCAGGACAAGAAAATTCAGAATCGGGTCAAACGTTTACAAGGTCAGATTAATGCAGTGGATCTGGCTTTAAATACACCTGATGCTTCATGTATTCAAATATTGCAGCAGGCTGCCGCGATTAAAGGTGCGGTGAATGGTCTGATAAATGAGCTTATTGAAGCACATTTGCGTCATCACGTGATTGGAGAACAGACAGCAATTAATGAAACAGAACTGGAAGAATTTCTTAAATTATTAAAGCGTTATAGCTAAACTTCTTACATTTTATCCATTGACGCTATAGATCGATAACCAGTACGCTAAATTCTCCTTTTCTCCCCCCCTATTTGCCATTTTGAACGCTGTGGCAAATATTTTTGCGACACTCTATGACAAATCAACAATCCTGGCGCCCGTTTTTGATGGTGAGCCTGGCTCTTTGTATTGGAACGATGGGGACGGCACTGGCCAGCCCTTTATATCCCATCTATCAGCAACTTTGGCATCTGTTGCCGAGTCATATCACCTATATTTTTGTCACCTATATGTTGGGCTGTTTAGCCACGCTCCTGTTTTTAGGCCGTACCAGTAACAGCATTGGCTTTTTAAAAACCTTAGAACTTGGTTTGGTCATCATCACACTTGGGCTTCTACTGTCCATGTTTGCGAATAATCTGCTATGGCTGTCTTTGGGACGTTTTATTATCGGAATTGCCTCGGGATTGATGACTACATCAGCATTGATTGGTCTGATGTGGAGCATTCCTGAATCACATAAAAGCCATGCACCCCAGCTCAGTTCAGTAATTACCGCAGTTGGTTTTGGTTTAGGCCCATTGGTCGGTGGACTGATTGCCCAGTTTTCTGCTACACCGCTATTTACCCCGTATATTCCTATCATTGTTGGGGCAATGTTGTGCTTCGTAGGTTTGTTACGTCTGCCACAGCCTGAATTTAGCGCACAGGCATTCTCGATTGCACCGCATTTAGAACGTCCTGAAGCACAATTTCATGTTGAATTTTATATTACCGGTTTGACTGCCTTTTGTGCCTTTGCAGCGTTTAGCCTATTCGCTTCACTTTCTCCCTCATTTGTACAGTTCATCATTCCCTGGCATGGTCCTTTGGTCAGTGGATTAGCCATTACCTGTATTTTGCTAATTTCTGCCATGGTACAGTATTTTTCCAGATCGATTCCTGCAAGAAAATGCCTGAATTATGGGCTGTATACGCTGTTGTTCAGTTTATTGATCCTGGGTTTATGTATCTATCTACACTGGAGCTTTCTGTTTTTTATCAGTGATGTAATGGTTGGCGTTGGGCATGGATTAGCGCTGATCGGGGCATTTGGTTTAATTCATGCCATGACCAACCTGCACAACCGGGCTGCAGTCATGTCGACTTATTTATTTGTAGCCTATTTAGGCACCATTTTACCCATTCTTGCAGTGGGTTATCTTGCCGATCATTTTGGTTTAACCGCAAGCGTACTCAGTTTTTGTGCTGCGTTCTGTTTACTGTGTCTGTTTTTGTTAATTTGGCATAAAAAAATAAATGATAAATAATCATCCTCAGCTTTAATGATCTTGCCCAGAAGTTTAGGTTATACGCTCATTCTCAATAATATTGAATCCATTTTATTCCTCATCGACAGAATGGAAATGCTCAAATTCTAATTCAACTTTTCTTATATCTGGTGATTAATAACCGAATAAAATATCATGCCATCAGATGGATTTTGAGCATACACTGAAGCAGTCAATGACATAAAAAAGCACTAAGCCATTAAAACTTAATGCTTTTAAGTTAACACTATAACTTATTAGAATTTACTGAAATATAAAGGTAAATTGAAATTACTTTCCGATACAGAATGTAATAAATTAAATATAATTATTAAATATCAATAAATTAAAATTTTTAAAATATGATTGTGCCTAATACGTGACTAAATTTAAATTTTTATATTAAAAAAGGCTTCAATTAAAGAAGCCTTTTTTAAAAAAATTTAAAAATTGAAAGCAAGTCGCTCTACTGTCTTAGGCATATAACTTGTTAAAGCAGGCTGATTTACCAAACCGAGTAACTCATAGACTTGCCCACCAATTCCTGGAATTACTTCACCACTATTTGAATCTTTTTGTGAATCCTTTGCAAAATACACAAAATGAAACTTTGATGAAATATCAGATGGAAACTCTTTAATTAAAGACTTTTCTGAGTTTTTGTGAACAACAGGCGATACAATAAAAATTTGCTTTGCATTTTTAATTTGATTCAACATAGCAATTAAATTTGTACGCACAACACAACTACCAGACATTACTGACTTAACAATAATTACATTATCAGTTTGTTCGAATCCTGGTTCTATGAATTTATGAACAATAGGAGCAACACTATCTTTAGATGGTAATTGATAATGATTATTCCAAAAAACTGCTAATTTTGTGGAAATCTGATTTTTATTTAGTACTGACTTTACACCAGCTTGTAAAAAATCCGCATCTTCAGCAGTTGAAATTACCAAACACTTGTTTGATTTTCCTAATTCTGACACTAAAGATTCAGCCAATAACTTACCTAACTCTTCCATATGCACACGATAGTCTCTTGGATTGTTTTTTGAATCCAATAAACCTTGCAAATGATCTTTTGCTAAATTATTAGCAATACTGCTGTAAGTACGTTTGTTCATGCCCATTCTAAGCTCCTCCTGAAGGAGAAGAATCTAGAGATGAATCTATATCAACTAACTCACGACTGGTTATAGACATAAATAGCATCGCTAAATCTTTAGTATTAGTTATTTTCTGAATTTCTGACTCAGAAACTTGTAAGATTAAATCTAACGAAGCAGAGACTTCAAAGCCTGATGCTGCGTATAAATATATCCTATTAGATTGTAATCTATAAGTGAGGCCATGAGAAGATGTTGTTACAATTTGTTTAATCCAATCAGGTATTTCCTGATGAATAGCAGGTACATTTCTAAACTTTACAAATGGATTTGGCGATGCATTTGAACAAGCTTGTTCAAATATACTTTTAATATCTTGCGCATTTGTCCCTTGCAAAACCCCTAAAATTAACTTTGCAGCGTAATCAACTTGTGAAGTATCTTCAGTTTCAATCAAACTAGCAATATATGTTTTTAATTTCGTCTGATCTAAAAGCTCCACTAAAGTTTTACAATAAGGAAAGAAAATACATGTATTTAATTTTCTTAATCTTACAGGTATCTTGTTTAAATTATTATTTTGTTTCTTTTCACATGATACCAACAAATAATTTCGAGATTCAGTAATATTATGAAATTTCTTATCTAAAATTGTTTGTCTTTTACATCTAGTTGTTATTTCGCTACTCCAATCAGCAGCCGAACCAGAAGAATTTTTGGCTTGAAAATTATGTTTTATCGAATTTTCTAAATCCCAATGGCAAATATCATCAATAAAAGCCAACTCTTGACAGCTCAACAAATGTTTTTGATGATCGATATCTTGTGAAGCTAATTCAAATGCTCTATACAATTGAAAGAAGTTTTCATAATCCCTTCCTTTTGTATTATTAGTTCCCCCAATATGAATTTTTTTTAACTTTGAAAGTACTTTCTTCCCTAATTCTCTCTCTACAAATAATTCAATATTACTCAAACTAAAAATTCCCATTAATAGCAATAGCTTATATGAATAAAATATCTACAATCCCCACGATTATCAAATAATAATTTTCTTTATATTTAAACTCAACAATATATCCTACTAAATTGAAACACTGTAACAACGTTAAGTATATGATTTTTAACTAATTTAAATGTAACTTTAGTTAAAATAAAATCGTAACAAGTAACAAAATGTTACTTGTTACGATTAGGTCATATCATGTGTTACTAAATAAACCTTTATTTTTCAAATATGTTACTGAAGTTACTGCTGTTACTTTGTTTAATTCCACTTTTAGCTTCAATATCAAAGTTCATCATCACATTGGCATTAAAAACATAGAAACGGGCAACTTTATCTGACTCAGGTAAACGTTTTACTTTAGTCATCAACTTACCATCCGTATCAATCCAGCCATATTTTTTCAATACTTTTGCAACTACTTTTGGATTGAGCGACTTACATATTTCTTGTTTAAAATTTTCAGGATAAACGTAAAACTGACGTTCGTCTGACTCTACTTTAACAAACCCCATCCGATTAAATATTTTAGTCTGCTCGCTAAATTCAGTATTAATAAACTCAAATCGACTACTACCATGAAGTGTAAAAAAAGTACGAACCTGATTCAAAATTTCCTCATCTTCATAATCACCAACTTGTTCAAAATTGCTAAGCCAATGATTAAAAATATTCTTAACTGATCTAATTGCTGTACCTGATTTCCATCCTGTAATACCTGTAATACCTGAAATTGTTGCCATTTCACCACTGACAGCAACCAAAGCAAAATAGTTTGCAACACGAATAATATGACCTTGTTTATGCTGTCCAATTAGCACCTGGGCATATTCATCAAGTAAATTATTTGCCATTTCTGTTGCTTTAACTTTATCTGAAGTCAAATACTGTAACCAAGTCGCCCCAGCCACTCCATAATATTTTTTGATATTACTATTCATCAGCAGTGCTTGTTGAGCTGCATTTTCTGAAAAATTAATTTGATCAAAAATACCGTGTTCAGACTGATCTATGTCAATATTAATTAATCGAATTTCCTGCCCTAGCTTCGCTTGTTGACCAGCTTCACTCATCAGTTCAGACAGTGTTTTTTCACCGCTAGAAAGAAATACAAGTCGCCATCGAGCTGTCTCACGTACAGTCAAACTTTTTGTCATCCGACCTTTACCTGAGCCATTGATCAGCATGTAAACAATATTACCCAAATCTTTTGGATTCGGAATTTCACCAATTTCATCCAATACAAGTAAACCATCATTATGAGTAAATGCTGTTTGTTCCAAGGCATTACTTGTATTGCGCCAAGTGTGATAATACGATTCAGGATTACCCCATACAGAACAAGCTAGAAACACGGCAGTACTTTTACCCTTAGATGACTTACCTTTAAAATGTATACCGGCTCCATGACGACCTAAAGGTTCCAATAATTGACCAGTAAAGGCACTAGAAACAGCTAAAACTAAAAAATCATGGTTTTCAGCATATTTAGATACATTATCCTGCCATTCATTTAATGAACCTTTTTGCACATATTTATCCATGATGCTGTGAGTAGACTGATAAACGATGAGTTCACCATTATTACTATTACCAACAACTTTACTTGGCAAAATATATTGCTGATCATGCCATCCAACTTTGTTGACACATATTGCAAATTTATCAACTGGGTAGTTGGCTATGTACGTTTGAAATAATTCACGAGCTGCTCTGGCAGTAGAAAGCGTTACCCCCATCTGTGCAAGGGCTTTACGCATATCTGAGCCATCTGTTTGTAGCGTTTCCATAGGTAAAGCCCACGTATGTTCCACATTTGCATCATCGACCCATTTAAGCAATCTTCCCCAATCATTTGAGGTCTCATCTCGTGTTTTAGCTAAAATTAAAACAGGGGTAGATAACCAAAATTGATCCAATTCACCATCACGCATTCTTAAATAATGTATACCATCTGTTGTAATCTCAAACTGACCATTATTGTGGGGCATAGGTGCGGCTAAAAACTTACTTTGCTTGTGCGGTTCAACTACATCAGCTTTTTCAATCTGTTTAAAATCAATCAACTTATACGGAACTGTAGAAAGATTCTGGACATCGCTGATTGACGTATCTAATCCAATCACCCCACGGTTAGCGACCCAATCCATGATGTCATCTTTAGCTTCTAAATTGAGATCATCCAATTTAATTACAGAAACCAACGTATTTTTTTCACAAACAGCTTCATTCAAAGCATCTAAAAATTTTAATCCTGGTTCATCATTATCAGGCCACACAATAATTGAACGACCAAATAACGGACTCAAGTCTGTTTTAGTGACACTTTGGCAACCACCAGTGGTAGTTGCATATAAACCAAGTTTGTTTAAATAATCAGCTTTTTGTTCACCTTCAACAACATATATCGGCTGATCTTTTGCGGTTGAAATCCTAGATAAAGCATATAATGGTTTTTTTCCCTTACCTTGTGAAAAAACCATATTAAAATCAGGTTCTTTTAAAACAAATCCGCCATCTTTTTCTGAGAATGATCGTATAAACTTTTCGCCACTTACTGGATTTTTAGCCCGCAACTTCCAATAAATCACATCACCATTTTCATCAGTATATTCAAAAATAGTCTCAAAATTAAAACCCTTCTGGTTCGCCACTATTGATCGTGCAAAAAGTTCAGCGCGCTCATGCATTAATTGTGTATTTTTCATTCGCATTTCTCCCAAGCGCCTAATTCTTTGCATGCTTCAATAAAACTTAATTTTTTAAATTTCATATGAAATGCAATTAAGTCACCACCTTTGGTTCCACATGCAAAACAATTAAAACAACCAAGGTTCAAATTAATACTCAAACTCGGATTTGTATCATCATGAAAAGGGCAGAGTATCATCGACCAAGTTTTCGATCTGTCATGATCAAAACCATGCTCAGATAAATACACAGGCACTCTTGGGAGCAGATCTTTGTTCAGTCTAAATTTATATTTTTGATTTTTATGATTTGGATAGGACATTATTTATCCCCCCATATTTTTAAATCGTTATTTTTGGCAATACGATCTTCGATCCATGAATCTACTTCAGACTCAATCCAAGCAACTCGACGTATCGATAAATGTATGGGGTAGGGGAATTTGCTCTGTTTCATCAGGGCATAAATTGAGGAAGCACCTAAACCAGTCTTGATTTGTACTTCTTTACGGCGAATTAAACGTGTTTTTTCAGTGCTACTTAGAAGAATATTATTCATCTGATTACCTTGATATTAATATAAGGGGTTTCAGACAAATTTTTACGTTTTAAATTTCAACCAACTTTTATAAGGTTGCATATGCCCTGTGGGCTTTAAAATAAATTCAACAGTCAATTTTGACGTTGACAAAATAAGGTACGAGCATTAAAGACAAAAAATTTGTCATTCAATTCAGCAACTTGTAAGGCTGCTGCCATATTGATTTAATAAAAATCAATGAGGCTAATTTAAGGTATAAATTTTAAATTGCAAATACTTTTTTCAACTATCGTGTACATACATCAATTTTAAAAATAAAAAAATCAATAAAACTAATATCAATAAAATTATTTAATCAAAGGTATGCTACCGATAAGATCGTAAATGTAATCACTCCACTTTTGAAGCATATCAATACGTTGTTTTTTATAAGATGCTTTATTATAAACACCTCTGACACCTTTGATCGTATGGTTCAAACTAGCTTCAATCACATCAGTGTTAAAACCTTGCTCATGTAAATGAGTACTAGCTGTTCGACGTAGATCATGAATAGTAAATGGCGGTAAAGTTGTAAGTTTCAAAACATTTTTTTGTGCTGTATTAAATGCATTGTGACTGATATGTGTACCTGATTTCCGCCCAACAAATACATAAGGTTCATTGCCAGCAATAACTTTTAATGCATTTAATATTGAAATGGTTTGGTCAGACATATACACAATCATTTCGCGAGAATGACCTGAATTACCATCCCCCTTAGTCTCAGGTATTAGCCAAGTTTTATTCACAAAATCGACGTGTTCCCATTTCGCTTTTAATAATTCTGATTTCCTCACAAGGGTCAGCAATGATAATAAAAGACCATATTTCCGGGCCTTATAAATTCTTGAAGTAAAAACAGCAGTATAAAAATCTTTAATCTCTGCTTCCGTTAGAAATCGGTCTCGGGGTTTAGCTTTACAAACATGCCGAGTCGGTATCGACAACACGGGATTAAATTGAATCATTCCTAATGTTACCGCGTAATCAAGCATCCTCTTTAACAAACCTCGTACCTGATTGGCAGCGGCATCATAACCTTGATCTTTTTTACGCCATATTACTTTTCTAACTTCATCAACAGTTACCAACTTCAATGGTAATTCACCAATTAATGGGTAAATATCATTTTTTAAACACAGCATCATATTGTAAGTGCTTTTTCTATCTTTACTAATCACTTCATTCAAATAACGCTCACCATAATCTTTGAATCGTATGCTGTTACTGTTACCTATTTTTTTATCATTTTTTTCTTTTTTGGGAGATATCCCTTTAGCAACCATTGAAGCTGACTCATCTCGAACCTGTCTAGCATCCTTCAATGACAAGTCAGGATAACGGCCTATAACAAGTCTTTCTTGCTTGCCATTAAGTGAATAACGATAGTGCCATGACTTAACGCCTGATTCCTTCACCTCAATAAACAGCCCATTATTTAGCTTGTCTTTAACTGAATATCGCTTGTCCTGTGGTTTCAGGTTTTGAATCTCTCTATCAGTAGAGAAAGATAGGCCGTTTATCTTTGGCATTACTTTAGTCACTCAGGCATAAAAATAAGGTTTTATTGTCACGTAACTATAAGGTGACTAAAAAAATCATAGCACTAGATGAACGCATAGAACATATTGGAACAATAAAAAAGTATAAAAAAAGCACTAAGTTATTATAACTTAATGCTATTTAATTCTCACTGGAACTTATTAGAACTTACTGGAATATGGGCTTAAATTGAAATTACTTTCCGATACAGAACGACCCAAAGATCTTGCCTAATAAGTCATCTGCACTGAAGTCCCCGGTAATTTCACCCAAGGCATTCTGGGCAAGTCGCAATGACTCCGCCACCAGTTCACCGGCATGGAACACCACCAGTTGTTCACGCGCTTCTGCCAGATAGTGCTGAGTGCGCTTCATTGCGTCTAAATGGCGGGTACGGGCAATAAAGGTATCTTCTTCCGGCTGGAAGCCTGCATGCGCTGTAATCACATCTATGAGCGACTGCACCCCGGTTTCCTGCTTGGCAGAAACGGTAATATGACGGAAACCTTGATAATCACCAATTGCAGCAGTTGCACCGGTTAAATCACACTTGTTGGCGATCAGTATTAAACGGCGTGGTTCCAAATGTTCGGCAAAATAGTTTTGTGCCAATTGCAGCGGATCTTCCCCTTGGCTTAAGTCATAGACCAGTAGCAACAAATCGGCTTGTTCAATTTCTTTAATCGCACGGCGAATACCTTCTTTTTCCACCACATCACCGGTTTCACGTAAACCAGCGGTATCGGTCAGCGTAATTGGCAAGCCATTCAAGGTGATTTTTTCATGCAACACATCACGGGTTGTACCGGCAATATCGGTCACAATGGCACGTTCATTTCCGGCCAAGGTATTTAATAAGGAAGATTTACCTGCATTCGGTTTACCGGCAATCACCACCTGTAAACCTTCACGCAATAACTGACCTTGGCGTGCAGACTTTTGTACCGCAGTCACTGAACTTTGCACATCTTCAAGCAAAGCCAAAATTTTACCATCAGCCAAAAAATCGATTTCTTCTTCAGGGAAATCAATGGCAGCTTCCACATGTAAACGCAGGTGAATCAATTTTTCTAAAACAGTGTTCACTCGGGTCGAAAACGCCCCTTGTAAAGAACGAACTGCTGAACGGGCGGCGGCTTGTGACGTAGCATCAATCAAATCGGCAATCGCTTCGGCTTGAACCAGATCCAGCTTGCCATTTTCAAAGGCACGCATGGAAAATTCACCCGCTTTAGCCGCAATCGCGCCCAATTCAAGTAAACGACCAAGTAGGGCATTTTGAATCACTGGGCCCCCATGCCCCTGTAACTCCACCACATCTTCACCAGTAAACGAGTGTGGGTTAGGGAAGCAAATGGCCAGGCCTTCATCCATGACTTCACCAGATGCATCATAAAACTGACGGAAACCGGCGAAACGGGCCTTAGGCAAAGCGTTTCGGGTTAAAGCTTCAGCAATGGCATAAGATTTTGGACCCGACAGACGAATTACCCCCACGCCACCGCGCCCAGGCGGAGTTGCAATTGCAGCAATCGTAGTAAGGTTTTGCATAAAATTCACCTAAAAAATCCCAAATCACAGCCAAAGAAAAATCCGCCTAAGATTACCATCTTAAGCGGATTTATTCAGCTATTCGCAATCAGTCGTTACTTAAACCACGTCGCGTTTTTCGCGTTCTTTCGCCACACCTTTGTTGATCAGGCTTTGCTGCAAGATGGTAATACTGTTGTTGACAATCCAGTACAACACCAAGCCCGCAGGGAAGAACAACATAAATACGGTGAAGACAATCGGCATGATCTTGAAGACTTTTGCCTGCATCGGATCAGCCGGTTGCGGATTTAAAGACTGCTGAATAAACATGGTCGCACCCATCAGTAACGGCAGGATAAACCACGGATCCATTGCAGATAAATCTTGAATCCAAGCCAACCAAGGTGCATGACGCAGTTCTACTGATTCCATCAATACCCAGTACAAGGCCAAGAAAATCGGCATTTGTAACAGCAATGGCAAGCAACCCGATAATGGATTGATCTGTTCACGTTTATACAGCGCCATCATTTCTTGCGAGAAGCGCATACGGTCTTCACCGAATTCTTCTTTCATGCGTTGCATTTCAGGTGCAATCACACGCATTTTCGCCATAGAGCGGTAGCTCTTGGACGACAATGGCCAAAGAATCAGTTTGACCAATACGGTCAACAGGATAATTGACCAGCCCCAGTTGCCGACAATGTTATGGAAGAATTGAAGGCCCAAGAACAATAATTTGGCAATTGGCCATAACCAGCCATAATCGACAGTTTGATTCAAGCCGACAGCCAAGTCTTTTAATTCAGACTGTACTTTAGGACCTGAATAGAATGTCGCATCCACTTCCGCCGTAGTACCTGCAGGTACATTCATGGTCGGTGAAGTAAAACCAATAATGTTCATATTATCGGTAGATTGGCGAGATTCCAGTTTGGCACTATAAGGCTGACCATTGGCTTGAGTCAGTTTAAGATCACCCGGAATCCAGGCACTGACAAAATAATGCTGCACTACAGCAACCCAGCCACCTTTGGCTTCAACATTCAACTTTTCATCGTTGAAGTTGGCAAATTTCAGCTTGTTATAATGTTCATCTGGCGTTCCCCACGCACCACCTAGGAATGTGCCGAGTGTGAAAATACCTTGGGAAGATTTACCCGGGTCATCCGAATTGTCACGTTTGATCTGACCAAACATCTGGCCTTGCCAGTTCTGGCCACTACGGTTGACCACTTTGTGGCTGACCATAACCGGATATTCACCTTGCTTGAAGGTAAAAGTCTTAATGATCTCTACACCGTCAGCAGTTTTGTAGACCATCGGTACCGATAAAACCTTAACCGCTTGACCATCTTTGTTCTTTTCCGCTTTGGCATCTGCCAGTGTATAAGATCCTTTTTCAATCTCATATACAGGACGACCATTGCGGTTACTGTCTGGTCCATTTAAACCAATCAATCCAGACTGAGCAACATAAGTCCGTTGTGCATCGCTTTCCAGCATCACGAACGGCGCATTACTGTCTTTGTCTTTATCGTGGTTCAATAATTCAATACGAACAATGTCACCCCCTTTAGGATTAATCCAAAGATGATAAAGGTCAGTTTGTACTGAAATAAGCTGTTGACTTACAGGTGCAGTGGCATCTGTTGTAGTTTGCTGAGTCGCAATATTCGCTTGAGGCATGTCAGACGCAGTAGCAGCGGTTTGACCATTTGGCAAATCTGCAGATACTTCATGTGAAACGACGGCAGTTTGTTGCTGCGGTTTAGTTTCTGCATGACCATAATCCTTTTGCCAAGCCAAAATAAGCAAATATGCGACGACAAACATGGCCCCTAGAATTGCAAACCTGGCCCATTGTTGCATATCTATTATCCCAAGTAGTTAGAGTGATTTCGGTTCAATAAACGATCACGAAAGGGTACAACAACGTGAAGCGTTTGAGAATCTATTTGCTGAAATGAAATAAAACGAATTGCCTTTGGCGGAACCGGATCATATCCCGAGCCCCCCCAAGGATGACAACGACAAATACGCTTAGTAGCTAACCACACACCACGCACAGCACCATAACAATGGACTGCTTCCAAAGAATATTGAGAACATGTGGGAATATAACGACAGCGGGGTCCCAATAAAGGACTAATCGCGATCTGATAGAATCGAATCAACCAATGCAGTAAACGTACCATTGGCCTTCTCTACTTTTGTGGGGAGGGAGCTATCTTTTTATGCTTTTTGGCAAGGCGTTGCAATTTCTGCCAAGCAAATTGTAATTGCTGCTGCAATTCCGCATTAGGGATTGCTTCAATACCCATTTTAGGCATGACCACAATATCTAATAAATCTAATTGCTGCTGATGCAGGCGAAAACTTTCACGAGCAAGACGCTTTACTCTATTTCTTTCATGTGCGCGACGCACTTTTTTCTTGGCAACAACAATACCCAAACGGCTTTTCGGCTGCTCGGAATTTTTAGCAAGAAATAAGAAATGGGGTTGATGCACTTTAAAAAGCGCACCATCAAACACACTTTTATAATCGGCAGCACAGTGTATGCGTACATCTGTGCTGAAGCCATAAAGTGTCATAACACCCAAAATCGTAATAGCGTTAACAGATTAAACAGTTAAGCTATGACGACCTTTTGCACGACGGCGAGCTAATACTTGACGACCAGCTTTAGTAGCCATACGAGCACGGAAACCATGAACACGCTTACGCTTTAATTCTGATGGTTGGAATGTACGTTTCATATTGAAACTCCAAAAATGATCTTTCTATGAAGGTTCGCGATTTTAGTGTTCATTCAATGAGCTGTCAATCAAAAACAAACTTTCTTTCAAAATAAACTGGTTTTTAGAAGATTGATATGTTGAACATGCATTTAGATAATTAAAAGTTGTATCTATTTTATACACAGTATAAATTATTGATTAATAAAACAACGTAAGTTATAAACAGAAATATTCACAATCTTATCCACAATTTATTATGAATAAAATGATTGTGTTGTGAAATGAATTTAAATTTATAATTTTTCCGAGTTATCCCCAAAGAATGGCGTTCTTATAACTAAATTCAAATTTATAAATTTAAATTTATTACTATTAGGGCGGTGTTTTTCTGTGGAAAAGGCTATTTTATTTTTAATAAACATAAATTTAAATTGTGGATATCTATGTTTTTATAATTTTATTAAACTGTGGATAACTTTATGTTATATTTTATCCACAGCTTGCGGATAAACTTATCCACATTGTGATTTAAATTTAAATTTAATCGGAAATTTGCTTTTTTGAATGATATTTCCTGAATTTTGCCATGACAGATGTGGATAACTTCGATAGAATGGCGACCCGCTCGGTCGGGCTCGCATGATTTTTTTACTAACAATGGAATGAATAGGGGTTTCACATGCTTTGGACAGACTGTCTAACTCGTTTGCGACAAGAGCTTTCGGGAAATGTCTTTACCATGTGGATTCGCCCTCTGGTTGCTGAAGAGCTGAACGATACTTTAAGACTCTATGCACCCAATCCGTATTGGACCCGCTATATTCAGGAACATCATCTGGAGCTGATTACGATTTTGGCCGAACAGATGTCCGAAGGTCGGGTACGTAAAGTCGAGATTCTGGTGGATTCACGTCCGGGTGCAATCTTGTCAGCCAATGAACAGCCAGCAACCACCACGGCTGCATTGCAATCTGTTCCGGCAGTTGTTTCCAAACCGAAAAAAGAAAAAGATGAAACGGGCAGTAAAAACAGCCGTAAACGTTTACTCAATCCCTTATTTACTTTTTCACTATTCGTTGAAGGCCGTTCCAACCAGATGGCAGCTGAAACCTGCCGTAAAGTGTTAACCCAGTTGGGGGCTTCACAGCATAACCCGCTATTTTTATACGGACCGACCGGTTTGGGTAAAACCCATCTCATGCAAGCTGTCGGTAATGCCCTGTTACAGGCCAAACCCAATGCACGGGTGATGTATATGACGGCCGAGAGTTTTGTACAAGATTTTGTCAGCTCTTTACAGCAAGGCAAAGTGGAAGAGTTTAAAAAGAATTGCCGCTCGCTTGATCTGTTGTTGGTGGATGATATTCATTTGCTGGCCGGTAAAGAAGCCAGTCTGGTGGAGTTTTTTTATACCTTTAACGCGCTATTGGATGAATCAAAACAGATTATCCTGACTTCCGACCGTTATCCCAAAGAATTGACTGAACTGGATGCACGTCTGGTTTCACGTTTTTCCTGGGGCTTATCGGTCGGGGTGGAACCACCGGATATTGAAACCCGAATTGAAATTTTGTTGAAAAAAGCCGAAAGCAGTGGGGTGGAGTTGCCGCGTAACTGTGCCCTGTTTATTGCCCAGCAAGTGGTAGCCAATGTTCGTGAGCTGGAAGGTGCGCTGAACAAAGTGGTGGCGATTTCCCGTTTTAAAGGCACACCGATCGATCTGGATGTGGTACGTGAATCGTTAAAAGATGTGCTGGCCATTCGTGCCCGTACCATCAGTACTGAAAATATCCAGCGGGTGGTGAGTGAATATTTCCGTATTCCTTTAAAGGAAATTGTCGGTCCCAAACGTACCCGGATTTATGCCCGTCCACGTCAGCTGGCCATGGGCTTGGCACGTGAACTGACCGGGGACAGTTTCCCCGAAATTGGCATGGCCTTTGGTGGTCGTGACCACAGTACCGTGATGCATGCCTGTGAAAAAGTCATCAGTCTGCGTGAACAAGATCCGATCTTTAATGAAGACTATAAAAACCTGCAACGGCTGTTGCAAAGCTGATCTGATTTGATCAAATTCTATTCTTGCAATGCGGCATATTCTGCCGCATAGTACACTGCTAAAAAACACATTTATTTATTTTCATCTTCAGTTGTTAGAGGAATGTACCGTGCGTTTGAAAATCGCGAAAGAAAGCTTACTTAATGTTCTGTCACATGTCGTAGGAGCGGTTGAACGTCGCCATACTTTAAACATTCTGTCTAACGTAAAAATTCAAGTAAACAATGAATCCTTGACCATTACCGGTTCCGATCTGGAAGTGGAACTGGTGGCCAGTACCACACTGGCTGAAGGGGCTTGCTTGCAGGCAGGTGAAACCACTGTACCTGCACGTAAACTGATGGATATCTGTAAATCCTTGCCTGCCGCGGCATTGATTGACCTGCAAATTACTGAAGATCGCTGTATTTTAAAATCAGGGAATAGCCGCTTTGTACTGGGTACTTTGCCAGCTGAAGATTATCCATTGTTAAGTACTGAAAATGCCCAAGGTACGCAAGTGACCGTGACTCAGCGCGAGTTAAAACGACTGTTTGAAAAAACGGCTTTTGCAATGGCTGTGCAGGATGTCCGTTTCTATTTAACTGGTACCTTACTTGAAATTGACCAAAATCAATTGCGTGCTGTAACGACTGATGGTCACCGTTTAGCGCTGTGTGAAACGGTTGCACAATCTACTGCAACTCAGCCGATTCAGGCGATTGTGCCTCGTAAAGCGGTAGCAGAATTACAGCGTCTGCTTAGCATTGAAGATGAGCAATTGTCTTTATTGATTGGTCGTGAACTGTTAAATGTGACCATTAGTACCCCGAGTCGTGATAAAGAGCAGGGCGATATTACCGTTCGTTTCACGACTAAACTGATTGATGGAAAATTCCCGGATTACCGTCGCGTGATTCCACGTGGTGGCGATAAAAACGTATTGATCGCGCATGATGTATTCAAGCAATCCTTGCAACGTGTGGCCATTCTCAGTAATGAAAAATTACGTGGCGTGTTCCTGAATTTTGGTGCCGATTCTTTGCAGCTGCGTGCCAATAACCCAGAGCAAGATGAAGCGATTGAAGATTTAGCCATTCAGTATGCAGATGCACCGATGGAAATGTCTTTCAATGCCCAATACCTGCTTGATGTGCTGAGTGTGTTAGATGGTGAAGATGTATCGATGACCATGACTGAAGCGAATCAGTCGGTATTGGTGCATGATCCGGCACAACAGGACCAGACCTATGTTGTAATGCCAATGCGTGTTTAATTTACCGATATTGAATCAGATTTAACCATGCATATTACGCGTTTAAATATAGAACGTGTTCGAAACTTAAAGACGGTTGCACTCCATGAGTTGCAGCCGTTTAATGTCTTTTATGGGCAAAATGGTTCAGGTAAGACCTCGATTTTGGAAGCCATTCATTTGCTGGCGACCGGGCGTTCTTTTCGTACCCATATCCCGAAAAATTATATTCAGAATGAAACCAGCGATGCGATTGTGTTTGCACAATCGGCAACGGAAAAAATTGGCATGCAAAAGCTGCTCTCCGGTGAACAGCTGATTAAGGTCAATGGCGATCATATCGCGACCCAAGGTCAACTGGCCAAAATACTGCCTTTACAGCATATTGATCCGCAAAGTACCGACATTATCGATTATGGTGCCAAACCGCGCCGGCAGTTGCTGGATTGGCTGATGTTCCACGTGGAACCGGATTTTTATCATGCCTGGCAGTACTATGCACGTGCCTTAAAGCAACGTAACAGCTTGTTGAAATCGAGCAGAAATCTCGGTTTGCATGATCTGGAACCATGGAACAAAATGTTGGCTGAATATGGCGAAATGCTGAATTCGCAGCGTAGCGGCATTGTCGAGCAGTGGAAAGTTTATTTTGAGCAGGATTTGCAGCACTTGCTACCCAATCTTGCGGTTGAACTGGAATATATGCCTGGCTTTCATACCGAACAGGGCTTGCTGCATGACCTGACTGTGCATCATCAGAAAGATGTGGATCGCCGTTATACTGAATACGGTCCACATCGTGCCGATTTACGTTTAAAAACAACGTTGGGCGATGCTGATGTGGTGCTTTCACGCGGTCAGAAAAAGCTCTTGATTATGGCTCTAAAACTGTCACAGATTGCAATGCTACATGCCTGTAATAAGGAAACTGTGGTATTATTAGATGATCTGACAGCAGAATTAGATTTAACTGCACAACGACGATTAATTGAGCGATTAAGCCAGCTGGGTAGTCAAGTTTTTATTACCACTTTAGAGCATGAATCGGTCAAAAAACATTTACATGATTTGTCTATTTCATATCAATTATTCAAAGTTGAAAATGGTCAAGTTCAGGTTGTTGTGCAATAACTTTTTAAATTTTACCCATCTTTGGATAGACCTATATTTCACTAGGGAGAAACCATGAGTTCAGAAGATCAAGCTGCTTCTCAAACAGAACCAACCCATGAAAAAGCTTATGATTCCTCTAGTATCAAGGTATTACGTGGCCTCGATGCTGTGCGTAAGCGTCCAGGTATGTATATTGGCGATACAGACGATGGCTCAGGCTTGCATCACATGGTGTTTGAGGTGGTCGATAACGCCATTGATGAAGCTTTGGCAGGTCACTGTGACGAAATCCTGGTCACCATCCATGAAGATGAGTCAGTCAGCGTATCCGATAATGGTCGTGGTATTCCGACAGATATTCATCCTGAAGAAGGCGTATCTGCAGCTGAAGTGATTTTAACTATTCTGCATGCCGGCGGTAAGTTTGACGATAATAGCTACAAAGTTTCTGGTGGTTTGCATGGTGTAGGTGTTTCGGTCGTCAATGCCTTATCGAGCAAACTGGAATTAACCATTTACAGAGCCGGTCATATTCACCAACAAGAATATAAACATGGTGATCCTGTCTATCCACTCAAAGTCGTGGGTGATACCGACAAAACCGGGACTACTGTTCGTTTCTGGCCAAGTGCCGAGACCTTTAGTCAAACTATTTTCAATGTTGATATTTTGGCGCGCCGTTTGCGTGAGCTTTCATTCCTGAATGCCGGTGTGCGTATTGTGCTACGTGATGAACGTATCAATGCAGAACATGTGTTTGATTATGAAGGTGGTTTGTCTGAATTCGTAAAATATATCAACCAGGGCAAAACCCATCTGAATGATATCTTTCATTTTACTGTGCAAGCAGACAATGGCATTGGTGTAGAAGTTGCCTTGCAATGGAATGACACGTATCAAGAAAACGTGCGTTGTTTTACCAATAACATTCCACAAAAAGATGGTGGTACACATTTAGCTGGTTTCCGTGCTGCTTTAACCCGTGGCTTAAACAGCTATATGGAAAGCGAAAACTTGCTCAAAAAAGAGAAAGTTGCTGTATCGGGTGATGATGCACGTGAAGGTTTAACCGCGATTGTTTCGGTAAAAGTGCCTGATCCTAAATTCTCTTCACAAACCAAGGAAAAACTGGTTTCAAGTGAAGTGAAACCTGCTGTAGAGCAGGCGATGAACAAGTCATTTTCGGAATACCTGCTGGAAAATCCGCAAGCAGCAAAATCGATTGCCGGAAAAATTATCGATGCTGCACGTGCGCGGGATGCTGCACGTAAAGCGCGTGAAATGACCCGTCGTAAGAGTGCGCTGGATATTGCCGGTTTGCCAGGTAAACTGGCGGACTGTCAGGAAAAAGATCCGGCATTGTCTGAATTGTACCTGGTCGAAGGTGACTCTGCGGGTGGTTCTGCCAAACAGGGCCGTAACCGTAAGATGCAAGCCATTCTGCCACTGAAAGGTAAAATCCTGAACGTAGAACGTGCACGTTTCGACAAGATGATCTCGAGTCAGGAAGTCGGTACGCTGATTACAGCGTTGGGCTGTGGTATTGGTCGTGAAGAGTACAACCCGGACAAATTACGTTATCACAAAATCATCATCATGACCGATGCTGACGTTGATGGTTCGCACATCCGTACGCTACTGTTGACCTTCTTCTTCCGTCAAATGCCTGAACTAGTAGAACGCGGTTATATCTATATTGCACAGCCACCGTTATATAAACTGAAAAAAGGCAAGCAAGAGCAGTACATTAAAGATAATGATGCGCTTGAGACTTACCTGATTTCTAACGCAATTGATGAGTTGGAACTGCATGTCAGCGCCGATGCACCTGCGATTCGTGGTGAGTCTTTAGCAAAAGTCATTGCTGACTATCAGACTTCACAAAAGAGCTTGCAGCGTTTAACGCTACGTTATCCAGCAAGCTTGCTGGATGGTTTACTGGGCCTAGATGCGTTCAAGTTAGACCATAGTCATGATCAAGACTATGTGAAACAGTGGTCTGAACAGTTGCGTGCTGCTATTGAAGCGTATCAACCAAGTTTACGTCCTGAAATCACGCTTGAAGTGTTTGAAAAAGAACATGCAGACGGTAGCAAAGTAGTGCATTATTGGCCACGTGTAACGGTGTATGTGCACAACTTGCCGCATCATTATTTACTGGATACCGGATTGCTCGGTTCAAGTGAATACAAGCGTTTACTGCAAAATTCGAAGAGCTGGTTTACCTTGCTTGAAGAAGGCGCTTATTTGCAGAAAGGTGATCGCAAGATTCAGGTGTCGACCTTCCATCAGGTTTGGCAGCACATTTTATCTGACTCACGTCGCGGCATGATGATCCAGCGCTATAAAGGTTTGGGTGAGATGAATGCGGAACAGCTGTGGGAAACGACTATGGATCCTGAAAACCGTAACATGCTGCAGGTGACCATTGACGATGCCATTGAGGCAGACCGCATGTTCTCCTGTTTGATGGGCGATGATGTGGAACCGCGTCGTGCCTTTATTGAGGAAAATGCCTTAAATGCGGATATTGACGCTTGATGCATTGATGAGTGAAATTGTAAAAAAGCATCCTTCGGGATGCTTTTTTATGCTGTTTTTACTTTAATTCGATTAATTTTTAGCCATCTTTGTTTTTATTAAAATGACGTATTCCTCTGTCATGATGATTCCAAATAAAGAGGAAATCATCAGTAAGCGTCCGCTGAACACACCTTATGAATTCATCCTATAAGCCTTAATTTAGTCCCCACTTAAAAACAAGTGGGGACTAAAATTTATGACTACAAATAATCAGACATCCATCGCATCTCTTGCGAA
>NZ_VPCP01000038.1:0-30999 GCF_013418145.1 Acinetobacter sp. YH12201
TCAATAACACAGAAGATTTCTGTAAAATCAAACATGGTGGTTAGAGTCTTTGGTTTGTGTAGTAACTTTCTAAATGGCTCTAACCATCTTTTTTTCAAGCGGTTTTCTTATCCGTAATTCGGGTTATTTATAATGTTACTACAAGGGGAATTGGGCCGTTTAAGATGGCATGATTTAAATCGTGTGTACTTAAAGACTGGCGTACGGATTGTTCTCGCATAATATTCTCGCTTTATAAACGGGGGCAGTATATCGATATGTCTTTACTGGATGTACAAGTTGCCACGTTGGCCAATCAGGGTATGAACTATTTAAGCACTGGAATTTCGCCAAAACGGATGGGCAATAGTCATCGCAATATTGTGCCATATCAAACCTTTAAGGCCAAAGATAAGGAATTTATTATTGCCTATTGTAATGACAAAAAATTTAAAGATCTATGTCTTGCGATTGGACTTCCTGAATTATTGCAAGAAGTGAAATTCCAGCATAATCAGGATCGGGTCAAGCATCGTGATGAGCTGATTGCCTTACTGTCTGAATATTTCCTTGGTAAAAATGCTAAAGATTGGGTTGATGCCATTCACGCCATGAAAGTGCCGGTGGGGGTGATCAATTCAGTGGAAGATGCCTTGGCTGAACCGCAAATTCAGCATCGAGACATGGTGGTGAACATTCCACATGCCTTGAATGAAAATTTCAAAGTGATTGCTTCGCCAATCAAACTTTCAGATACGCCGGTAGAATATCGCAATGCACCACCGCAGTTGGGTGAACATACCAGGCAGATTCTGTCACGTCTTAAAACGGCAGATGAGCTGCATGCCTTAAAATTGCAAGGCATTATTGATGGAGAGGTAGCTTAAGCAGCATTCTTGTGATGCATATTGGTTTTGCCTCTGTTTGACCGGAATGTTAAAGCATTCGGTCCTTTTTTCTGCCAGGAAAGATGACATCCATTTTATGCATCACGGTGTTTGTGAAATTATCCAATGCAAGAAAGCGATACCTACAAGGTGCTTGGTCAGATGCCGTGCTAAGCGTTATCATAATCAGCATAAGATCATTGGATTGCATTATGAAAATTGTCGCAGATGAAAATCTGGCATTTACTGAATATTTCTTTGCCGATTTTGGAGAAATTCAGCAGGTTGCAGGACGAACCTTAACCCATGCGGATGTGAAAGATGCAGAAGCGTTACTGGTGCGTTCTGTGACCCAAGTCAATGCCGGGCTGGTTCAGGACACAAGATTAAAATTTGTCGGCAGTGCGACCATTGGCACCGATCATCTGGATATAGTTGCTTTAGAACAATGCAACATTGCCTGGTCGAATGCTGCAGGCTGTAATGCGCAGGCCGTTGCGGAATATGTGATTACCGCTTTACTGCATTTAAAACCTGAACTGATCGATGCCAATGACAGCTTTACTTTGGGTATTATCGGTCTGGGCAATGTCGGTTCACGTCTAGCTATTATGGCCAAATTTCTGGGCTGGAAGGTGATTGGTCATGATCCCTTCGTACAGCGTGAACAAATTGAGCAAGTAGATTTAAATACCCTATTAAAAACAGCCGATGCGATTTCCACCCATGTGCCTTTAACCAAAACAGGCAATCATCCAACTTACCATCTCATCAACGCTGAAGCTTTAGCACAGATGAAGCCTGCAGCGATTTTAATTAATTCGGCACGTGGCCCAGTAATAGAAGAATCGGCTTTAATTGTCGATATTCAACAGAACCAGCGTCCAGTAGTTCTCGATGTATTTGAACATGAACCTGAAATATCAGAACAGCTGTTAAATTTAATTCGTTTGGTTACACCGCATATTGCCGGGTATAGCTTGGAAGGAAAGGCACGTGGTACACAAATGATCTACGATGCATTCTGCAGTACCTTTCATTACCCAGCGACAAAGCAATTTGAAACGCAATTGCCTGTCTGTGAACCATATTTTAAAGAGCGTGATTTAAAGGCTGTGTTAAAGCAATATTTAACCCAAATCTATGATATTGCCCGTGATGATGCCAACTTAAGGGCCTGCCTGAAAGATGGCAAGGTTGAGCAAAAAGCCTTTGATTATTTGCGTAAAACCTATCCCTTGCGCCGTGAATGGGCAGCACATGGAGGCCCGAAGGCATGAGTCAATCTATTGCTTATCAGCCGACTTGTGACTTAAAGGCCATGCAGGCACGTGCCAAAATGTATGCACAGATCCGCCAGTTTTTTGCCGGACGGGATGTACTGGAAGTTGAAACGCCAGTCTTGTCGCAGGCCGGAGTGACCGATGTACATCTGGCCTCTATACAGGCACAGCGTCATTTACAAGGTAAATTACACACCCACTATTTGCAAACCTCGCCCGAATTTTCCATGAAACGCTTGCTGGCCAGTGGCAGTGGTCCAATCTATCAAATCTGCAAAGTCTTTCGTGATGATGAACATGGGCGTAAACACAATAGCGAGTTCACCATGCTGGAGTGGTATCGTCCCGGATTTAGCTTGAAAGATTTGATGTTTGAAGTAACCGATTTGCTCAATGTGACTTTAAAACAGCGTTTTGGTGATGTTCGTCCAACGATCCTCAGCTATAAACACGCTTTTATGGATCGTCTGAATATCAATCCATTGCAAGCCAGTTTAAAAGAGCTGAAAGACTGCTGTAACCGGGTCGGCTTGAATCTGGACCTAGGTGATGATCGCCTGGGTTATATCGATTTGCTTTTTTCGCACTTTGTCGAACCGAGCCTGGGTTTTGATACGCCAGTATTTTTAACCGATTTTCCCGCTGAACTGGCCTCCTTGGCCAAAACCCGAATCGATGAGGATGGGGAACTGGTGGCTGCCCGCTTCGAGCTGTATATCGAAGGTCTGGAATTGGCCAATGCTTATGATGAATTGATTGATGCCGATGTACTGCGTTCCCGCTTTGAAGCAGATAATGCCGAACGTGCAAAACTGGGCTTACATGTCATGCCGATTGATGAATATCTGCTTGCTGCATTGCCGCACATGACAGAGTGTTCCGGTATTGCTTTAGGCATTGACCGGTTATTGATGGTCGCTACAGAGCAAATGAAACTTGAAAAAGTAGTTACTTTTCCGGCGGATATTTCCTGATTTCAGCTATTGCTCATATTTGTTGATCAGCCAAAATTCGTCCTGACTCCCTTGGTGAAAATGGAGAAGTTCCTTTTTGGGAAAAGAGGGATTTAGGGAGATTGTTAAAGATTTAAAAGCCCCACTCGGGGCTTTTTATTTATGCAATTTCAGCATATTGATGCTTAAGTTCAGCAAGTGCTTCGATTCGTTTTTGAATCAACATCTCACCAATTTCTTGACCTTTCACATCGGCAGGTAAGTCTTGCGCTTTAATATTGCGGACCACTTCCATTGCCTTAAGTATATAAGCAGCCTGAGGATACTCACGATCTTCTAGCCCTAAACGACCACGGGAGTCGCATTCACAGGCCTGTATAAACGCCTCCACTCGTTCAGGGCGACGTAACACATCCAGACGTTGCAACAAACGCCATAAAGTACCCGGTTTCAGGCTTAAGGCCTGATGGCATTTTAAATGTTCTTTACAGACTGCAATGGCCAGCTGTTTGGTATTGGTTGGGACTTTCAGACGGTCACAGAGTTCAGTCACCGGTTTGACCCCGCGTTCTTCGTGCATGATATGGCGCGGTAATTCATTTGCTGGTGTCAAGGCCTTGCCCAAGTCGTGAACCAGCACTGCGAAGCGGACATCTAAAGAATAGTCGGCTTTACAGGCCTGTTGTAATGACATCATGGTATGAATGCCACTGTCAATTTCCGGATGATATTCAGGGCGCTGTGGAATACCGTATAAAGCATCCAGCTCCGGGAACAGGACTTTTAACGCACCACAGGTACGTAAAACGGTAAAATATTCATCGGCATAATCTTCCATCAGCGCACGGGAAGTTTCTTTCCAGACACGTTCCTTAATTAGCGCATTGAGTTCACCTGATTCCACCAATTGTTTCATTAAGGTGAGGGTTTCTTCTGCCACGCTAAAGCCTAAACTTTTATAACGTGCAGCAAAGCGCGCAATGCGCAGAACACGTAGCGGATCTTCAACAAAGGCATCGGATACATGGCGTAAAATGCGTTGTTCCAAGTCCTGCTGACCCGCATAAGGATCATAAATATTGCCTTCGTTATCCATGGCCATGGCATTGATGGTCAGGTCACGACGAATCAGATCATCTTCAAGACTAACGCTCGGATCGGTATAAAATTCAAAGCCATGATAGCCACGACCTGATTTACGTTCAGTGCGTGCCAGTGCATATTCTTCTTTTGTTTCTGGATGTAAAAAAACAGGGAAATCCTTACCCACAGGCTGATAGCCCTGAGCAAGAAGTTGTTCCGGTGTTGCACCGACCACAACATAATCTTTCTCGTGATAGGGGTGCCCGAGCAAGTGATCTCGAACCGCACCGCCTACTAAATAAACTTGCATGAAAAAACCTCTATTCTTCAAGCAATCATGCTACAGAATAGAGGTTTTCTCAAGTCACAAAATGTGATCTAGCTGACTAAATCAAAGTGCTAATTTTTCATTTTCCTGAATTTCAGCAACGGTTAATGCAGTCATGTTCACCAAGCGACGTGTAGTCGTAGTTGGTGTCAGGATGTGGACAGGTTTAGATACACCTAACAGGATAGGACCAATGGTAACGTTATTCCCTGAAGTCGATTTCAACAGGTTAAACGAAATGTTGGCTGCATCCAGGTTTGGCATAATCAGCAAGTTTGCAGAACCTTTGAAACGTGAGTTCGGGAAAGCAAAGTGACGGATGTTTTCGTCAAGTGCCGCATCACCGTGCATTTCACCTTCAACTTCCAGTTCAGGCGCAGTTTCAGACAAGATGTCATACACTTTACGCATTTTTTGCGCGCTTAAGTCATCTTGGTCGCTACCGAAGCTTGAGTGAGAAAGAAGTGCGATACGTGGTGTTACACCAAAACGACGTACTTCTTCAGCAGCCAAAATGGTCATTTCAGCAAGCTGTTCAGCTGTCGGGTTACGGTTAATGTATGTATCCGCGATGAACAGGTTACGGTCTTCAAGCATTAATGCATTGAGCGTAAAGAATGTGTTATGACCTTCTTTCTTACCAATGATGTTGCTTACGAAGTCAAGATGAATGTCATAACTTGAGTAGGTACCACACAGCATACCGTCTGCAAGACCGTGTTTCACCAGCATAGATGCAATTAAGGTAGAACGGCGACGTGCTTCACGTTGCGCATACTCAGGTGTCACACCTTTACGTTGCATGATGCTGTAGTAGTCATCAGCAAACATTTCGTAATGTGGGTTCTTTTCTTGATCGATAATGGTGATGTTCACTCCATCTTCAAGACGTAGACCTAATTTCTTGATATTTGCTTCAATCACTGCAGGGCGACCGACAAGGATTGGTTTAGCCAGACCTTCATCGACTGCAATTTGTACTGCACGAAGTACACGCAGGTCTTCACCTTCAGCATAGGCAATACGCTTAGGATCAGTTTTCGCCTGGGCGAAAATTGGTTTCATCATGAATGCAGAGTTGTAAACAAACTCAGACAGACGTTGACGGTAAGCAGAGAAGTCCTGAATCGGGCGAGTGGCTACGCCAGAGTCCATCGCTGCCTGTGCAATTGCCGGGGCAATTTCAAGAATCAAACGCTGATCGAGTGGACGCGGAATTAAATAGTCACGGCCAAATGATGCTGATTTTTCACCATACGATGCTGCATCTGCTTCAACATGTGCCATGCGCGCAATGGCATGTACACAGGCAATCTTCATTTCTTCATTGATGGTGGTTGCGCCAACGTCAAGCGCGCCACGGAAGATATACGGGAAGCACAGTGCATTATTTACCTGGTTTGGATAGTCTGAACGACCAGTTGCCATGATCACGTCATCACGAACTTCATGTGCATGTTCAGGCAGAATTTCTGGATCCGGGTTTGCCAAGGCAAAGATAATCGGATTTGCAGCCATGGTTTTCACCATTTCTTTGGTGAGAATACCGGCAGCTGACAGACCCAGGAACATATCAGCACCTTCAAGTACTTCACCGAGCTGAGTAGCGGTGATGTCTTGTACGTATGCTTTTTTAGATTCATCCAGACCTTCACGCTGAGTGGTTAATAGACCACGTGAATCGGCAACGATGATATTCTCTTTCTTAGCACCCAGGGCACAAAGAAGATTTAAGCAAGACAGTGCTGCTGCACCTGCGCCTGAAGCAACAATCTTGATTTCTTCAATTTTTTTGCCGTTAAATTGCAATGCATTCAGAAGAGCTGCACCCACAATAATAGAGGTACCATGCTGGTCATCGTGGAACACAGGAATGTTCATGCGTTCACGAAGTTTTTGCTCGATATAGAAACATTCTGGTGCCTTGATATCTTCAAGGTTAATCCCACCAAAAGTAGGTTCTAGCGCGGCCACGATGTCGACAATTTTGTCAGGGTCGTTTTCATCAATTTCAATATCGAATACATCGACACCGGCAAATTTTTTGAACAGTACGCCTTTACCTTCCATTACCGGTTTAGATGCCAAAGGACCGATATTTCCTAAACCCAGTACTGCAGTACCATTACTCACCACTGCTACAAGGTTACCGCGTGCAGTATAAAGGGCAGCAGTTGAAGGGTCACGTTCAATCTCAAGACATGGTGCAGCAACACCTGGTGAGTAGGCAAGCGCTAAGTCACGTTGATTGACCAGTTGCTTGCTAGGCGTGACGCTGATTTTTCCTGGTGTTGGGAATTCGTGATAATACAATGCCTGTTGTTTTAAAGATTGATCTTCCATCTGTATCTCGTTTGTTACTGGAGTAATTCAGCAAAGCTGCTGGTTTTCTGCTTGGTTGCATCGAATATAACATTTGTTGCGACCTTATCACAGTCGCGTATGTGTCTTTTTCAGGCAAAGTTGGGGGGTGAAAGGTTGACTTATATCAAGAAGGTATAAGTCGATGTTGTTCCAGGTATGTGGTGGCTTCTTTTTCAGGAAGCGGCTTGGAAAAAAAGAAACCTTGAGCAATATCGCATTCCAGATCTTGCAGGTACTGTAGTTGTTGCTTAGTTTCAATACCTTCTGCAACCACCATCATTCCCATAGCTTTGCCCATGGCGATCATAGCACTGACAATCGCTTCCTGCTTATTTTTTCCGATTTTGGATATAAAACTGCGATCTATTTTAAGTATATCAATCGGGAAATCGGCAAGATAAGACAGGGAAGAGTAGCCTGTGCCAAAATCATCTAGCGAGATATGAATTTTCCGTTTTTTAATTTCATTCAACAGGTTTTTCACCGTGACTGAATTTTCCAGTAACGATGATTCGGTAATTTCAAGTTCCAGGCTGGAACCACAAATGTTATAGGTCTGGATGGCATGATCCAGATCTTCCAGCAATTGTCCGCGTTGTAATTGCTGGGCCACCACATTGACGGATATGCAAATATTGTCAAACCCGATATTGTTCCAGTAGCGGATCTGTTTGGCTGTTTGTTGAATCACAATCCGGCCAATATCCGAGATCAGGCTGGTTTGTTCTGCTAGAGGAATAAACAGGTTCGGAGGAATAATGCCCTTGCTTGGATGATTCCAGCGCACCAGTGCTTCAAAACCGTAAATATTTTGATCACTGAAATTTATTTTCGGCTGATAGTAAACAATTAGCTCATTATTATTGATGGCATGGCGCAAATCGCGTTCCAGATAAATGCCTTGTTCAAGTAAAGCGCTACTGTTATTGGAGTAGAAACGACAGGCATTGCCGCCCAGGTTTTTTGCTTCAGTCAAGGCTTGTTCAGCGCAATTATTCAGATAATCCAGCTGACGTCCATTTTCCGGATAGAATGCAACGCCCATGGACAGGGTGATAATATGGTCCTGATCGAAAATGTTAAAGGGTAAGGAAAAAGCTTTACTTATACGTTCACAATGATGTTGAATCGACGGGTTAGTAGGTGAAACCTCATAGACAATTGCAAAATCATCACCATTCAGATGCGCTACAAATAATGCTTCGGTATTAGTCAGTCGCAGTCTTTGTGCAACTTGGCGTAACAGTTCGTCACCACCACTATTACTTAAAAATTCATTTAAAGGCCTGAAACGATCGATATTTAAACGAATAACGGCCAGCTGCTTAATGGAATCTTTTTGACTAATTAAATATTGATGTAACTGGTAGTTGTAATAAAAACGGTTCGGCAAATCGGTTAAAGGATCGTAATTTTCTAAATAAGACAACCGTTGTTCTTGCAGTTTACGTTCAGTTAAATCGGAGACGATACCGATATAGTGGGTGACACGGTTCTGCTCATCGCTAATGGCATTAATGCGCATCCAGATGGTTGCTTCTTCACCTGAAAGGAATGTTTCCTGCAGTTCACCATCAAACTCACCGATTTTTCCCAGCTGCTGAAGAATCGAGTAGTGGCTGTTTCTTTGTTGTGACTGATAATTTTCCGTAATATCAAATAAATTTTTGCCAATAATATGTCGGTGAGTAAAACCGGTGAGTTGTTCATAAAATGGATTGACGTCAATGTAGCATAGCTGATCATCGAGAATAAAAATGCCTTCAGTTGCTTGCTGAAGTACACTGGCAGCTAATTTTAAGCGTTCCTGATCGGTACGTTCCTGATGAATGTCACGACGGATACCCACCATGCGCAGGGGCTTTTTATTGACCGGATCACGAGCAATGACCCGACCAATATCATGGACCCATTTCCACTTGCCATTGCTGTTCTGAATTCGATAGCTGGCTTCATAAAGTGGTGACTGACCACGTAAATGTTGTTTCATTGCATGCTTGAACTGCTCAATATCATCCAGATGAATAATATTTTGCAGTTGATGATGATGCAGTTTAGAGGGCTTCAGGGTTTTTTGCTGTTTTGCGTCCGTCACCAGAATTTCACGATCTTTGATATTCCAGTCCCAGGGGCGTAGTCCGGCAATTTCATGTGCCAAAACCAGATTCTGTTGCTGATTTTCCAGATCAGCATTCATTTTGGCAATATCAACAGTTCGTTCTTTAACTTTTTGCTCCAGCAGCTGATTGTTTAATTGTAATTGCAGCTCTATATCTTTTGATTTATTAATTTCAGCTTGTAACTGTTTGCATAATTCATCGGTCCATAAAACCTGTTGTTTGGCATTTTTAACTAAACGGTTGTTTTTTGAGTACAGTACAGAAATACGCTGATGAATACGCGATGTGATATTGGCGCATAATAAAATGACAATCAGTGCAAAATTAATGGTGAGATGGAATAAAGGATCTGATGTTTCTGTGCTGATAAATTGTGAAGCCAGATAAGGAAAAATAGCAGGTATAAATGCCAGACAGAAATAAGTTAAGCGCTGGGTTAAAAAGGTCAGGGCAAATGCCTGACTCACAATCAGTAATAATGCTGACAAAATTAAGGCATGAACATGACTAAAGGCAGGGTTGTATTGAGGTAAATAGTAGTAAACCAGGCCCATACCTAAGGCAATACAGCTACCAATCACTAAACTTTGAATTTGTAGCCAACGATGCGCATGAGCTAAGGCAAATTGGTCGGGTTTAAAATAAACACTGTTAATTAGCAAACACAGGCAACACAAGAGTTCGGTGCCTATAAACCAAAAATTGAAATAAAAAGAAGGTTTTATAAAATAAAATTGGTAAATGCCATAAACATATGCCGATACAATCACAATACTGACTATAAAGAAGCGGCTAAGTCGAATTGTATTGCTAATTTGTGCAGCATTCACATGCTGTTTAATATACTCGTCTTGAAGATCTGACATACAGGCAAAAACCTTAATTATTATTTTGCAATAAATTTACTTTCTAAATATTGATTGAGTTAAAAAAATAAACTGTATTTTAAATATACATTTGTATCTTTAATTCAAGAGTAATAATGTTGTTGAAAAAAATCAATCACATCACAAGTTATTCATCCAAATTTTGATGAACTATACAGTTAAGTTATAATTTAAAATAGATAAAGCAACAATCGGCGCCGTTTCTGTTCGTAATACACGATTGCCGATGCACCAGTTTATAAAGCCTGCTTGGTTGGATAATTGTATTTCCGTTTCACTTAGACCACCTTCAGGTCCAATTAATAGCGCAATGTCTTGTGTCGCATTTTCCAGCACATTCACTTGATCTTTATTCGGAGCAAGCACCAGTTTTGTGGTCGGGAGTTCTGTCTCTAACCAGTCTTGTAAAGATACAGGTGCTAACACTTCAGGAACTTTGTTCATGCCGCATTGCTCACAAGCAGCGATGGCAATGCCTTGCCAGTGATCTATTTTCTTTTGGTCACGATCATATTTAAGGCGCATTTCACAGCGTTCAGAAGTCAGCAACTGGATTTTGGATACGCCAAGTTCTGTGGCTTTTTGAATGACATAATCCATTCGATCCCCTTTACTCATTACCTGTCCAAGCAAGGTACTAAAAGCTGGAGTACGGTCATCAGGATTGAAGGAATCGACAGAAACATGGGCTGATTTTTTTGCGACTTCAATAAGCGTAACTTCATATTCACCACCCCGTCCATTGAACAAGGTGGCTTTTTCACCGACTTGTGCACGTAATACTTTGACCCAGTGATGAAAAATCGTTTCAGTTAATTCAGCATTCATATCCACTGCTAAGTCAGCTTCAATATAAAAACGTGGCATTTAAGTATTACTCACAAATCAGATATAAATTAAGCTAGACCAAGATCAGTCACGAGTTGACGTGTTGGATCTGTCGTGTTCATAGTGTAGAAGTGCAAGCTCGGTGCACCGCCTGCAAGCAGACGTTCACACAATTTCACCACAACTTCATGACCAAAGGCCTTGATACTTGCCGTGTCATCGCCATAAGTCGCCAATTGCTTGCGAATCCAGCGCGGGATTTCTGCACCGGTACCATCTGCGAAGCGAATCAGATTGCTGGCATTGGTAATTGGCATAATACCCGGAGCCACCGGAATGTTCACACCTTCTTTCTGAATGCGATCTACAAAATAGAAGTAGGCATCCGGATTAAAGAAGAACTGGGTTAGAGCGGCATTGGCACCGGCATTGGCTTTTTCGACAAAGTGTTGAATGTCTTTATCAAAGTTTTCTGCCTGTGGGTGCATTTCCGGGTAAGCGGCCACTTCAATGTGGAAGTGATCGCCTGAATGTTCGCGGATAAAACGAACCAGATCCTGCGCATAAGGTAATTCACCCAGGCCAACCTGACCTGAAGGCAAGTCACCACGAAGCGCCACAATACGGTCGATGCCTTGTGATTTGTATAGATCAAGCAATTCTGCGATACGCGCTTTGTCATCACCGATACAAGACAGGTGAGGGGCAACAGGCGTGCCTTTGCCATTAAAGTCATTGATTGCAGCAAGTGTACGTTCACGAGTGGAACCACCGGCACCATAAGTCACTGAAAAGAACTCAGGATTTAACAGTTGTAATTCTTTATGCACAACACGAAGTTTTTCCGCCCCGGCATCAGTTTTGGTCGGGAAAAACTCAAAAGAAATTGGAACACGTTTGGTCATTTTTCAAATCCTTTTTATAAGTACTGTTTTAATTTTTCACCCTCTCCCTGACCTCTCCCAAAGGGAGAGGAGAATTCATTACTGAATTATGCAGGGTTTAAGCCATATTTATTCATATGATGAAATTAAACATCCATCGGAAATAAATCTGGTGCTCACCCTCTCTTGCTCTTGTTTTAAAGCAATGCTTAAAACAAGCTCAGGGAGAGGGATGGGGTGAGGGGTATTAGTATTTATAAGTCTCAGATTTGAATGGACCTTCAACTTGTACGCCAAGGTAATCAGCCTGTTCTTGAGTCAATTGAGTCAAGACACCGCCGAAACCGGCAACCATTGCCGCAGCAACTTCTTCGTCCAGTTTCTTAGGAAGCAGTTCTACACGAATCGCAGCCTGTTTTTGCTCTTCAGGAAGATCAGCAAATTTTTCGGCAAACAAGTGCATTTGAGCCAATACCTGATTGGCAAATGAACCGTCCATCACACGTGATGGGTGACCAGTCGCATTACCCAGATTCACTAAACGACCTTCAGAAAGAAGGATTAAATAATCGTTTTCATTTTCTGAACGATACACTTGGTGTACTTGAGGTTTAACTTCAACCCATTTGTAGCCACGTAGGTAGTTGGTATCGATTTCAGTATCGAAGTGACCGATGTTACACACCACTGCACCTGCTTTTAATGTATCTAACATTGCAGCGTCACATACGTGGTAGTTACCTGTAGTCGTTACGATCAAGTCAGTGTTTTGAAGAAGATCCGCATTTACGTCTTCTTTTTTACCTGTTTGCACGCCGTTTTTGTATGGAGATACAACTTCGTAACCGTCCATACATGCTTGCATTGCACAGATTGGATCGATTTCAGTAACACGTACGATCATGCCTTCTTGACGAAGTGATTGAGCAGAACCTTTACCTACGTCACCGTAACCAATCACCAGTGCACGACGACCAGACATCAACATGTCAGTACCGCGTTTGATGGCATCGTTTAGAGAATGGCGGCAACCGTATTTGTTGTCGTTTTTGGACTTGGTTACTGAGTCATTTACGTTGATTGCAGGAACTTTTAAAGTGCCGTCACGTAACATTTCATAAAGACGTTGCACACCCGTAGTGGTCTCTTCAGTCACACCATGGATTTTCGCTAACACTTCAGGATATTTTTCGTGAACAAGAGCAGTCAAGTCGCCGCCATCGTCCAGAATCATGTTGGCATCCCAAGGTTTGCCATTCACGTTGATTTGTTGTTCCAAACACCACATGTATTCTTCTTCAGTTTCACCTTTCCAGGCAAAAACAGGAATACCGCGTGCAGCGATTGCAGCAGCTGCGTGGTCTTGAGTAGAGAAGATGTTGCAAGAAGTCCAACGTACTTCAGCGCCCAATTCAACTAAAGTTTCAATTAAAACTGCAGTTTGAATGGTCATGTGAATACAGCCGAGAATTTTCGCGCCTGCAAGTGGTTTTGCTGCTGAGTAGCGTTTACGTAAGCCGATCAGCGCTGGCATTTCTGCTTCAGCAAGTTTAATTTCTTTACGGCCGTAGTCAGCTAGGGAAATATCGGCAACTTTATAATCTGTAAATGAAGCATTAACCGCGTTCATCACGATCTCCTTATAAAAAACAATAATTGATCATTCAGTTCGCGGATGCCGTTGTTGGTTGATCAGACAAGTTCAACCGATCGTCGAGCCTGGCGCTTTTACATTTTGTACCTGTAAAACGTCGCAGCATCCCTCGACTAGCGAAGTATTGTACTTGGAAATTGATTTTGTTCCAATCTGAAATTGATTATTATCAACACAATTATATTTTTGAGCTTTTATTATGGCTTTAGAAATGCCTGAAGAATTAGCCCGTCTGGAAGCAAATGGCGGAATTTTTGCAGTTTGGATGCTGCTGCAACATTTAGGTATTGATGCCGATATTCAGCAGCTGGTAGAGGTCTGTGGATATGATGGTGAAAATGGCACGACGACCATCGGTCTAGCTGTAGCACTAAAAAAGTTTGGTTTTCATGTGCAGTTTTATACCGATCCTGACCCTGATCTTCAGGAGAGTGAAAAGCTTAGTTATCAGGAAGCTGAGCAACTGAATTTACCTATTCTTCCTGCATTAAATTATCAGCAAATCCAGCTAGCATTTGATCAAAATAAATTTGTGATTGTTTATTACGACACCTTGGAAGGCGTGGGTAATCATTCTCTTGTTTATGATGCCAATGAAGATGAAATCTGCTTTTTTGACAGTTTTGATGTGATGCCTGCCGCTATATTTGAACAACAACGAAATGTAGAAGGTATTTGCAGACAAGTGATTGTGGTCGATATTAATGATGATATCGAGCGCTAATATTTAAAATTGTATAAAACAAAAGCCCATCAAATGATGGGCTTTTTCATCTTTAATTTATTTTTCAGCAGCCTTTGCTTTTTCAGTCCAGTAATCTGCTTGTTCTTCATCTGTTTCTATGCCTAGACCATTTTCATAGATAAAGGCCAAATCACGCATAGCTTGAACTTCACCCCATTCAGAAGCCTGCTTGACTAAAGACACAGATTTGGTCACATCTTTTTCAATTACATCACCACGACGGAAATAACCCGCCAATTCTAAAGTCGCAGCAGGGTGTTTCTGTATATTGGCTTTACTCAGCCAGTAATAGCCGAGTTCAAAATGTGCTTTGGATTCTTCCGGGTCTTCTTCAGCCAAGTCTTTGGCATAAACGGTATAACCTTCACCCAGCCAGTACATCGCTTCGACATTACCATTTTCTGCGGCTTTCAGCGCCCATTCTTCGGCAAGAATAATGTCATCATCATGCTCGCTTTGCATATACAGCTCAGCCAGTTCAAATTGCGCTTTTGCATTTCCTGTAATGGCTAAATTCATCAGTGAGGCAGGAGGAGAAATTCGGTTAGACATACCTATATCCAAAAACTTTTGCTATAGCCTAAAAGGAATGAAATAAAAAAGCCAATCCGAAGATTGGCTTTTACAGTATCGTGACTAAAAACATCAACTCATGTCAGTGCTTTTAACCGAGAGGGTGTTCACAAACACTCAGTGTTCTTGCTGAATACCGGCAACCAACCAGTCCTGATTAGAACCCGCAGGTTTTACAAAATGCCAAACTTCTGCAAAAGGTTGTGGCAAGCTGTTTAAGTCTTCGCTTACTGTACCGGTAAAACGAACACTTACAACATATTGACCATTTTCAGTTGCAGAATCGACCACCATTGCATTCAGGTTAGAGAACTCGGCAACGTCCTGGTCTTGGTTCGCCATAATGTCGTTATACATAGACTGATAAAGATCAGGGGTTAAATAACGTTGAATTTCAGCAATGTTGCTTGCTGTATTCATGGACTGAATATGGTTAAAGCGTTGACGGGCAACACGCAAGAATGCAGCAGGTTCGGTGCCATCTGGCAATTGGTTGCCGCTTTGTGTTGAAGCTGCACCAAAAGGTGCTTGAGTTGCTGCACCTGCAGAACCACCTACAGACTGACCAAAAATATTGGTGCTGTCATTTGAAGTACGTGGTGCTGCATTTTGCTGACCAAACGGCGCTGTGTTTCCAGCATTGTTTGGTGCATAAGGATTATTGGCTGCTAATTTTTTTTTTGCTCCGAATTTACGGAACAAGAAGAATGCTACTGCTGCTGCCAGAAGAATCCAGATCCAGCCCGGAATTCCGCCTTTTTCTTCCTCTTGCTGAGTTTGTGCTTCACTTGCAGCTTTATCATCTGCTAAAGCATTAGCTGCAACTGCACCAACTGCAGCACCAGCAACACCAGCAGCAACCATTTTACCTACACCTGAACCAGATTTTTGTTGGGCAGGAGCAACAGGTTGTTGAACAGGAGTAGCTTGACGCGGTTGTTGGTAAGATTGGGTTGGAGCAGCAGAACGACTCATACCATGGCTTTTACCACCACCTGCACGTTTCGCTTCGGCCATCGGTGCAACCACCAAAGCTGCCATTAAAATACCGGCCATCAAACCACGCTGTCGAACTTCCATCGATTTTTTCCTAAATAAAAAAATAAATTATAGCTCTATAGTTATGCAGTCATTTGCCCTGAATTTCAATATCAAATTGGTGTTTTTTTACATAATCTTTCATATGTTTAAGCTTAAGCCAGTTCTTCACTTAAGCTTATGGCTTCAGTCAAGGCCTCATGCAAACGTGCTACCGAAATGATCTGCACGTTCGGAATTGGTTTTTGTGGCGCATTGCCTCGAGGCAAAATAATGTATTTAAAACCATGCTTAATGGCTTCTTTTAAACGTTCCTGACCATTCGGCACCGGACGAATTTCGCCGGATAATCCGACTTCTCCAAATACCGCCAGTTGTTGTGGCAAGGCTTTGCCACGCAAGCTGGAGGCACAGGCTAAAAGAACGGCCAGATCTGAACCGGTTTCAGTAATCTTTAAACCACCAACCACATTGACATAGACATCCTGTCCGGAAGTTTGCACACCGCCGTGACGGTGCATGACAGCCAGCAGCATGTTCAGGCGGTTTTGTTCCAGACCGAGTGCCACACGACGCGGTTGACCATGAGCATCATCCACCAAAGCCTGTACTTCGACCAACAGGGGACGGGTGCCTTCGCGGCTGATCATCACAATTGAACCGGGAATGGCTTCATCATAACGGCTTAAGAAAATAGCCGACGGATTGGAGACTTCACGTAAGCCTTTATCGGTCATGCCAAACACGCCCAGTTCATTGACTGCCCCGAAACGGTTTTTTACCGCGCGAATCATTCGGTAACGTGAGTCGGATTGTCCTTCAAAATACAGGACACAGTCGACCATGTGTTCCAGTACACGGGGTCCCGCCAATGCGCCTTCTTTGGTCACATGACCCACAATGAACAGCGCTGTGCCACTATTTTTGGCAAAACGGGTCAGTAACGCAGCCGATTCACGAATTTGCGAAACACCACCCGGTGCCGACTGCAAGGTTTCGGTATATAAGGTTTGAATCGAATCCAGAATGGCAACAGCAGGGCGTTCTTGCGCTAAAACTTCACAAATCCGTTCCACACAGGTTTCTGCCATGACTTTAAGATGTTCAGTTGGCAACTCCAGACGATGGGCACGCAAAGCGACTTGTGACAGCGACTCTTCACCAGTCACATAGAGTGCAGAACTCTGCGCAACTGCCATATGGGTCGCCGTTTGTAAAAGAATCGTGGATTTACCAATTCCGGGATCACCGCCAATCAGAACCACTGAACCGGTGACCAGACCACCGCCCAGAACGCGGTCAAATTCACCTATCCCGGTAGCCAAGCGTGTTTCATGTGAAACAGAAACTTTATTCAGGGTGGTGATGTTGGCAGCCTGACCAGCATAGCCGCCGCCCATTTTTGGCTGTGCCCGGTGACTTACGGCAGGTTCCAGACGTACTTCAGTCAGACTATTCCATTCTCCGCAATCTGAACATTGTCCCGCCCATTTCGGATGGTCAGTTCCACATTGTTCGCAACGGTAAACAGTTTTGACTTTGCTCATTTGAGTGGTATCTATATAAATCAGAAGATGGGTGAAGAATGTAGCAATAGCTGTATGGAAATACAATTTTTTGCATAAATTCTCGCCAAACTTTATCTTGGCACGTAAACTGCTCACTTGAAGGGAAATGAAGAAAAGGAAAGTAAAATGGACTCGATCTGGATGAAAAAGCGACAAAAATACAGTCAAGCTTGAAAAATATTTAACAAATGCTCAAAAAACTTTATTGATTTATTTTAATTTGAGCTACTTTTATCACACGAAATTTGAGAGACGAAAATAACAATGTCAAATGAGAACCATAGTTTACTGACTGAAGGTGGTGAACTGCAGCGGAGTTTATCGAATCGGCATTTGCAACTTATTGCGATTGGCGGGGCAATTGGTACAGGTCTATTCATGGGTTCGGGTAAAACCATCAGCCTGGCCGGACCATCCATTCTGATCATTTATATGATTATTGGTTTTATGGTTTTTTTGGTCATGCGTGCGCTTGGCGAACTGTTACTGTCTAACCTGAAATACAAGTCTTTTATTGATTTTTCAACCGATTTGATTGGTCCATGGGCGGGTTATTTTGTCGGCTGGACCTATTGGCTGTGCTGGATCACCATTGGTATTGCTGACTTGTCGGCCATTATTTATTACCTGCAGTTCTTTAACGGGGGGCTGCCGTTTACGCCTGGTGAAGGGGTCATGATCAGTGTTGCCGCCATTGTGTTTATTATGGGGCTGAATCTGGTTACCGTTAAATTGTTCGGTGAGTTAGAGTTCTGGTTTGCTTTAATCAAGATTATTGCCATTGTCGTATTGATTACTGTGGGTCTGTGGATGATCTTTACCGGGTTTTCTTCTACCGCAGGTGAAGTCGCTTCCTTTACTCATCTCTGGTCACATGGTGGTTTATTCCCAACAGGCGTGACGGGTTTCTTGGCAGGTTTCCAGATTGCCATCTTTGCCTTCGTCGGTGTGGAACTGGTGGGTACCACAGCAGCTGAAACCAAAGATCCTGAACAGAACTTGCCTAAAGCAGTCAACTCGATCCCTATTCGTATCATCATTTTCTATGTGCTGGCACTGGTCATTGTCATGTCAGTTACGCCATGGAACAAGATTGATCCGAACATCAGTCCATTCGTCAACCTGTTTAGCCAGGCCGGTATTGCTGCTGCAGCGATTATCATGAATTTGGTGGTGTTATCTTCGGTGATGTCATCCATGAACAGTGGGGTGTTCTCGACCAGCCGTATGCTGTTTGGTCTGTCACGTGAAGAGCAGGGTCCTAAAGCCTTCGGTCATTTAAATAAACGTGCTGTTCCTGCAAATGCTTTGTATTTCTCGGCAATCTGTTTGTTACTGGGTGCTGCACTTCAGTACTTCGTGCCGAATACGGTTGAAGCTTTTACTTTGGCAACCACGCTTTCAACCATCCTGTTTATCTGTGTCTGGTTGATGATTATCTGGAGCTATATTGTGTATTACAAAACACGTCCAGAACTGCATGCCAAATCAACCTTTAAACTTCCTGGTGGATTGTTTACCTGCTGGTTGGTAATCATCTTCTTTATCGGCATGATTTATGTGTTGTCTTTAGAAGCAGACACCATGAAAGCGCTGATGGTCAGCCCGATCTGGTTCATTATCTTGATTATTGGCTACTTTGGTTTCTACAAACCAAAACATAAATAATCACTGCAAATGATTAAAACGCCAGTTTGAAACTGGCGTTTTTTTTTATCTCACTATAATCTCTAGCGTTTAGTGCTTTGGTCATGTCCCATGATCAGGTTATACTTCTTCGAAAATATCAAATAGGTGGTCAGATGCGTCTTGTCATTTGCTGCATCAGTTTATTGGCGACAGGTTTTGCTTTAGTTGGTTGTGGTCAGTCTGGAGCTTTGCAGCTACCGAGTGATCCGAATTACGACAAACGTGCAAAATATTTGTTATATCCCAATGTAGATTCAAAACAGCAATCCTCAAATAAGCAAGAAGCCGCTCCAGTAGCATCAGAGCTTCCTACTTCATCTGCTGCAACGAATTAATTTTTAATATCTAAACGCGTCATCGAAAGGATACATTCATGAGTTTTACCCGCATCAATGGGGTTTTGCATGCCGAGCAATGTTCTCTACAACAGCTTGCGCAGCAATTTGGCACGCCACTTTATGTTTATTCAAAAGCGACTTTTGAAAAGCATTATTTAGACATGGATCGTGCTTTTAGCTTTATCGATCATCAAATTTGTTTTGCGGTAAAGTCTAACTCTAACCTTGCGGTGTTGAATGTACTGGCCAAGTGTGGCGCGGGCTTTGATATTGTTACTGGTGGTGAACTGGCTCGTGTGCTTAAGGCGGGTGGGGATGCCTCTAAAATTGTATTCTCGGGTTTAGGCAAATCTGAAGCCGATATCCAAAAAGCGCTAGAAGTAGGTATTGCCTGCTTTAACGTCGAGTCTTATGCCGAGCTGGATCGTATTCAGAAAGTGGCAGCAAGCTTAGGTAAAAACGCCCCAATTTCCTTGCGTGTCAATCCGGATGTCGATGCCAAAACTCATCCATACATTTCAACCGGTTTAAAAGAAAACAAATTCGGTATTCCTTCTGATACCGTATTTGAAACCTATCAATATGCGGCGTCATTGCCAAATCTGGACGTTGTAGGGATTGACTGTCATATCGGTTCACAATTGACTGAAACCCAGCCTTTTGTCGATGCACTGGATCGTGTGATTGTGATGATTGAGAAACTTAAAGAATTAGGTATCAATCTAAAACACATCGATATCGGTGGCGGTTTAGGTGTGACTTATAAAGATGAAGTTCCACCGACGGTAGAAGAATATGCCAATGCCTTGAAGCCAGCTTTAGAAAAACTCGGTCTGAAAGTGTATATGGAACCGGGTCGCAGTATTTCTGCCAATGCCGGTGTGTTACTGACTAAAGTCGATTTGCTTAAACCGACCAATCACCGTAATTTCGCAATTATTGATGCCGCGATGAACGACCTGATTCGTCCTGCTTTGTATGAAGCATGGATGGATATTCAGGAAGTGATTCCACGTACTGACGTTGAAGCGAAAGAGTGGGATGTCGTCGGGGCGATTTGTGAAACGGGTGATTTCCTGGGTAAAGAGCGTCAGCTGGCGATTAAAGAAAATGATGTACTGGCTGTGTTGGGTGCGGGTGCTTACGGTTTCGTGATGAGCTCGAACTATAACAGTCGCGGACGTGCTGCTGAAGTGATGGTGGATGGTGATCAGGCACATCTGATTCGTGAGCGCGAAAGCATTGAATCTTTGTGGGAACGTGAACGCTTATTGCCATAATGGAGATGTCTGAGATGTTTTTAGAATTTACCAAAATGCATGGTCTGGGCAATGACTTCATGGTGGTTGATCTGATCAGCCAGCGTGCCTACCTGGATACTGTCACTATTCAACGTTTGGCAGATCGCCACTTTGGCATTGGTTTCGACCAGTTGCTAATTGTTGAGCCACCTGATTTACCCAATGTCGATTTTAAATATCGTATTTTCAATGCCGACGGTTCTGAAGTGGAGCAATGCGGAAACGGTGTGCGCTGTTTTGCACGTTTTGTGCATGAGCGTCAGCTCACCACCAAAACCAAAATTAAAGTGCAGACCAAAGCCGGTATTGTAGAGCCTGAGCTGGGTGTGAATGGCTGGGTTCGTGTGAACATGGGTTATCCTAAATTCTTGCCAAGTGAAATTCCATTTTTGGCAGATGAACCGGAAAATTTGTATGACATTGAGCTGGCCAACAATGAAAAGCTGACTATTGATGTCGTAAATATGGGCAATCCGCATGCAGTGACCATTGTTCCCGATGTGATTACCGCAGATGTCGCACGTATTGGACCACAAGTAGAATCACATGAGCGTTTCCCGCAACGTGTCAATGCCGGTTTTATGCAAATTATTGATGAAAAACATGCCCGTCTGCGTGTATTTGAACGTGGTGTAGGTGAAACTTTAGCCTGTGGTACAGGCGCCTGTGCCGCTGCGGTTTCCGGTATGCGCCGTGGTCTGTTGGCTAATAATGTTGAAATTGAACTGGCTGGTGGCAAGCTGCAAATTGAATGGAAAGAAGGTGATGTGGTGTGGATGACCGGTCCAACAGCAAACGTCTATCAGGGTCGTATCGATTTGAGTTATTACCAATAGTAAACTCATGTTTTGATGAAAAAAGCACTGTCCCTATGATGGTGCTTTTTTATGCTTGTAAATGCGTTATGCTGTACGGATTATTGCTTTTAGTCTAGAGCTTAAATGACGCATTTGATTTTTCTTCCAGGAGCATCTGGAAGTACTGAATTTTGGCAGCCACTGATTGAACTGCTGTCAGCAGATTATACAGTGCAAGTGATTGCCTATCCTGGGTTCGGTCAAGAACCAGCGCAGAATGAAGTATATGATTTTAATAGTCTGAGTGATTATGTGCTGGACCAGATTCAGCAAGATTCGGTACTGGTTGCACAGTCGATGGGCGGAATTTTTGCCATACAGGCTGCATTGAAAAAATCTAATTTAATTAAAGCTATGGTACTGATTGCGACATCAGGCGGGATTGATTTAAGTCCATTTGAAGTCGAGGATTGGCGCACGGCCTATAAAAACCAGTTCCTGAATTACCCGGACTGGTTTTCTACTGTACAGTTGGATTATTCCTCTCAACTTTCAGCCATTCAGCAAAAAACATTACTGCTATGGGGAGATGCCGATCCCATCAGCCCTGTGGCTGTTGGGCAGTATTTACATCAGACATTAAAAGACTCATCGTTTCAGGTTATTCAGGGTGGAGATCATTTATTTGCTGCGCAGCACGCTACAGAGACAGCAGCGTGGGTCTCTGATTTTTTAAATTCACTGGAAAGCAGAGCAAGGGATAGTTAATGTCATTACAAACAAACACAACTGAACTGCTCGCAATGTGGCTCAAAGAACGTGAAATTCAAAATCAGTCCAGACATACCTTGCAGGCTTATGAACGCGACGTTTCCGATTTTTTAAACTTTTGTGAAGCTAAAAAACTGGATCTGGCCAATATCGAAACTACAGATCTGCGTGAATATTTGGCCCATAAAGTGGAACAGCAAGGCTTAAGTTCCAGCAGTTTACAGCGGATGCTCTCATCCATACGCCAATTTATGAAATGGGCCGAGCAGGGGCAGTATCTGGCGTTTAATCCGGCGGATGATTTTCAGTTAAAACGTATTCCCAGACCGCTTCCGGGCATGGTCGATATTGAAACCGTGAACCAGATTCTGGATCAGCCAGCACCTGAAACCGAAGCACAGCAACAAATGTGGCTACGGGATAAAGCCATTTTAGAACTATTGTATTCCAGTGGTTTACGTCTGGCTGAAGTGCAAGGTTTGCGGATTAAAGATATCGATTTTAACCGTCAGCTGTTACGTATTACCGGTAAAGGCAATAAAACCCGGGTGGTGCCTTTTGGCAGTAAGGCTCGAGATGCAGTAATGAAGTGGCTGCAAGTCTATCCATTATGGCACGGTGATTTTGTCCCGGATGCTCATGTGTTTATTACCCAAAAGGGCAATCCGCTGGGTGCGCGGCAAATTGAAAACCGGGTGAAACTGCAAGCCCTGCGTGCCGGGGTAAATGTTGATTTGCATCCACATTTGTTACGTCATTGCTTTGCCAGTCATATGCTATCCAACAGCCGGGATTTACGTGCGGTACAGGAAATGCTGGGACATAGCAATTTGACTACTACACAAATTTATACTCATGTCGATTTTGATCATTTGGCTCAGGTGTATGATCAGGCACATCCGCGAGCGCAAGTTAAAAAGTCGTAACAATATTAAATAATGTTAAAATTTGAATCAATCTGGTCCGGACTTTGCTTAATTATTTTAGCAGCAGTCACCGGAGTTCATTAAAGTTAAATAAGCGTATGAAAAAATATCAGGGCATAAAGATGACATTTTGAACTATTGTCGGATAATAAAAAGTCAATTTATAAGGTATAAGAATCACCTCTAACCATACAGTGAATCGCATGAATCATGTATAGCGATGAAATTATGTATGCTTTCACTACTGGTCAGTTAAATATTGGAAAGGAAAATGATAGGCGAAACAATGATTGCAGATATTTTAGAGAAATATGACCAGTTAACGGCTGCGCAAAAAGAAATTTTTGCAGGTTATGGCCTTCGTCAAGTTAAACATTTTGTCGAAATAAGTTTGCCTAATATCGAACCGGTTTTACCTGCAGGTGCGCATGTCCAGGGCATCAATGCAGAAGGTAAGGTACAAGCCATTAATGATGTGACCCAACAAACCTATCTGTGGATTTCAGACCTGCAATGGCAGGAACGTCCCATTGCAACATCAAATGTAGATTTAAAAGAAGACTTTTTAGCAGTCTGGAAAATATTTAATCTTCAGGCTTATGATTTAATTGATTTAAGCCACATCCATCGTGACTTTTTACAAAGTCAGCCTGTATAAGCAGCCTTTTAATTTGCAGACTTGATCAAGGGCTACCTGATTTCATGCGATATCATTGATGTAGCCCTAAAGTTTTATAAGGTTATCAAGCTCAAAGCTAAGTAAGTTCTTGTTGCTGCACTTCAATTTTCAATCTAAGCAATAACAGATTTATTTGCACGGCAATTTTTAACATACTGAAAAATTATGAACGTGCCTAAAGATTATCGAGCGGTAACTGGAAACTCTGTTTAATAATTTGACTGGGTAAATCCGTTTTTACACTGGTTATGCCGTTTTTCTTGGTGAGATGCGCCGACTGAAATTTACGGTAACTTTCCAGATCGGGCACGACCACTTTCAGCATGGCATCGCATTCCCCTAAAATGATATAGCATTCCATCACTTGAGGAAGCTCTTTCATGGCTTCAATGAAGGTATCGATGGTTTCAGCATCCTGTCCGGTTAACCAAATTCGTGAAAATAATATCAGCTGCAAGCCAATTTTTTGCGGGTCTACCACTGTGGTGTAATTTTGAATTACGCCTGCTTCTTCCAGTAATTTCACCCGACGCAGACACGATGATGGCGACAGTCCAATTTCGCGGGCCAGATCGTTATTTTGCATACGGCCATTATTCTGCAAGGCACGAATGATATTTTTATCAATACGATCTAGTTTTACTGAAACAGATTTAGAAGATAGTTTCATAAATTAGAATATAATTCGGAGGATAATCATAATTATAGAATATTTGAAATCCTATTTTGTACTATTTGTTCGATACTGATTTTCACTTTCAAGACATGGAAAGGGAAAAGAAAATGTCTGTATTTGTACTGTTTGCCTTAACGGTTATTCCGCTTATTTTCACCCCTGGACCAGATATGCTGTTTATCCTGTCTCAAGTAATGGGAAAAGATGCAAAAGCAGGCATGCTGGCAACTATAGGGATTTGCCTGGGCTATTTGGTCCATTCTGTTTTGATGGCTTTGGGCATTACAGCCCTTATAGTCTCGTTCCCGGTGTTATTTGAAAGCATTCGCTGGCTCGGGATCGCTTATCTATTGTTCTTGGCTACGAGTTTGATTAAGTCGGTGTTCAGTGACAATAAATTCATCATCGAGAGAAAATCATCATCCAGTCCCATTGAAAAAGGTTTCTTTACTGCGCTATTGAACCCCAAAGGTATGCTGATCTATTTTGCAATTTTACCGCAATTTATTGATAAAGCTGGGAATATGGTGAATCAGGGTTTAATCCTGTCCTTGATCTTTATTGGACTCATCTTTGTGGTATATGGCAGTTTGAGTGTGATTTTTGCCAAAGTGACCCAAAAAACCCATATTGATGAACGTAAACAGAAATGGATTGATGGCGCTTCAGGTGGCTTGTTAATGCTGGCTGCAACCTGGCTGATCATGAACTGATAAATGTCAAGCAAGTATGCTGTTATGGCGTGCTTGCCTGTATGGAAGGGTGTTGAGCCGAAAAGGTAATTTGTTACATATTTAACTTAAAAAATAGCTCAATTTTAGGGCAAACAGACTGAAAAATTTAGCGGAATCTGTCTTAAATGACAATTCATTACTTTGGCTGTTCTGTCGGCTATGTGTGCCAGACTCGCCAGAAACTGATCGAAAACAAGCATTAAATCAGAACTTTTGATGAAGTTAATCAGATAAAAAAATACTAAAAATCAATGCTTAAAAAATAAATAAATATTCAGGAATTTCATCTTAATAAAAGTGTGTGAAAAAAATATGAACGCCAAGTTCAAGGAAAATGATGCTTTTTTACAGCTGTTTCGATAATTGTGACTTGACCCAAATGCCGTACACATTGCAAGATAGGGCACCTAAAAAAATTTAAGTGAAGAGTTATTATAACTTTTCTCAATATTTACATTTGCTAAAACAGCCGAGGATTACATGAAGGCTCTTGTTGCTGTAAAACGTGTGGTTGATGCCAACGTTAAAGTTCGCGTTAAACCGGACAACAGTGGTGTTGACTTAACAAACGTTAAAATGTCAATTAACCCATTCTGTGAAATCGCAGTGGAAGAAGCGGTTCGTTTAAAAGAAAAAGGAACTGTTTCAGAAATCGTTGTTGTTGCTATCGGTCCTAAAGAAGCGCAAGAACAAATCCGTTCTTCAATGGCACTTGGTGCTGACCGCGGTATCCTGGTTGAAGCTGATGACAGCCAGCTCGGTGCTTTGGAAGTGGCTAAAATCCTGAAAGGTGTTGTTGACGCTGAACAACCACAATTAATCCTTCTTGGTAAACAGGCCATTGATGACGACTCTAACCAGGTTGGTCAGATGCTTGGTGCTCTACTTGGCGTAGGTCAAGGTACATTCGCTTCTGAAGTGAAAGTTGAAGGCGACAAAGTACAAGTCACTCGTGAAATCGACGGTGGTTTGCAAACTGTTGAACTTGCACTTCCAGCAATTATCACCACTGACTTACGTTTGAACGAGCCACGTTATGCAGCTCTGCCAAACATCATGAAAGCGCGTAAAAAACCGCTTGATACCAAGTCTCCTGCAGATTTCGGTGTAACTGCGACAACTAAACTGAAAACAGTGAAAGTTGAAGCTCCTGCTGAACGTAAAGCGGGCGTACAAGTGAAGTCTGTAGACGAGCTTGTAGAAAAATTGAAAAATGAAGCGAAAGTGATCTAATACAGAAGGATAAAAATCATGAGTATTTTAGTTATCGCTGAGCACGACAACAAAGCATTAAACGCTGCTACTTTAAACGTTGTTGCTGCGGCGCAAAAAATCGGTGGTGATATCACTGTATTGGTAGCTGGCTCGAACGCGCAAGCTGTTGCTGACCAGGCAGCTAAAGTTGCAGGTGTAAGCAAAGTATTACTTGCTGACGACGCTGCTTATGCAAACCAGTTGGCTGAAAATGTGGCTAAACTTGTTGCTGAATTGGGCAAAGGCTATACCCATATCCTTGCTGCTTCTACCACAACGGGTAAAAACATTCTGCCACGTGCAGCTGCGCTTCTTGATGTGAGCATGATCACTGATATTATCGCTGTTGAAGGTCCTAAAACTTTCAAACGTCCAATCTATGCAGGTAACGCAATTGCAACCGTAGAGTCTGGTGAGTCTGTTGTTGTTGCTACCGTTCGTGGTACAGCATTTGATGCTGTAGCAAGCGATGGTGGTGCGGCTAGCGTTGAAGCTGCTGCGTCTACTGGCGATGCGGGTCTTTCTAAATTCATCTCAGAAGAAATTGTGAAATCTGAACGTCCAGAATTAACCGCTGCACGCATCGTGGTTTCTGGTGGTCGTGGTGTGGGTTCAGGTGAAAACTATCACAAAATCCTGGATCCATTAGCGGATAAACTTGGCGCTGCTCAAGGTGCTTCACGTGCTGCAGTTGATGCCGGCTTCGTTCCTAACGACATGCAAGTCGGTCAAACGGGTAAAATCGTTGCGCCTGAGCTATACATCGCTGTTGGTATTTCTGGTGCAATCCAGCACTTGGCGGGTATGAAAGAGTCTAAAGTGATTGTTGCGATCAACAAAGATGAAGAAGCGCCAATTAACGCAGTAGCTGACTACTGGTTAGTGGGTGACTTGAACACTGTAGTTCCGGAATTGGTTTCTAAAATCTAATTCAGCACTACATGCTTCAAAAAACGCTCCGCAAGGAGCGTTTTTTTATGCCTAGATGTTCGTAGCTTATCTATTTCTAGGGGGAGAATGTGGCTATTCTGACTCAATAGATAGCATTGCAGGGGCAGCAAACGAATGTACATCTTTTATGGTGGTACAAGGTGATACAGGTTTAATGTATTTGTGTAGCTAGGGGAGAGCCTGTATTTAATCGATTTATATTTTTTTAAAGGTGAAAAGACTATTTTAACTGAATAAACCGCCCGAACATTGAGCGCTAAAATTTGCAGCTAGACACTGAATAAAATGAACGAATTCACATAAAATCCCGACAAATGAAAGTGCCTAAAAAATAAACGATAAATTATAGAAAATTAACAAGATTAAGATAAGAGATATGGCACAAAAACAACAGAATTTATGCTATAATTTACGGCTGTATTTAGATTTTAACTCAGCTTATTTTGAGTTAATTTTTTGCTAGATTGATTATATAAAACGAACAGTCTGAACGGTTGTTTGTAATAAGGAGTATGCATGAGCGTATCGGAAATCCGACCGATTGCCATTGAGGATGAACTCAAAAGCTCATATCTCGACTATGCCATGAGTGTTATTGTTTCTCGTGCATTACCTGACGTGAGAGATGGCTTAAAGCCTGTTCATCGTCGTGTGCTTTTCGCTATGCACGAATTGGGCAATGACTACAATAAAGCATACAAAAAGTCAGCCCGTGTCGTCGGTGATGTGATCGGTAAATATCACCCACATGGTGACTATGCTGTTTATGAAACCATTGTTCGTATGGCGCAAGACTTTAGCCTGCGTTATCAACTGGTAGATGGTCAAGGTAACTTCGGTTCTGTTGATGGCGATAGTGCAGCAGCAATGCGTTATACCGAAGTGCGTATGCGTAAGCTGACCCATGAGCTTTTGGCCGATCTGGAAAAAGACACAGTCGAGTGGGAAGACAACTACGACGGTTCTGAACGCATTCCACAAGTCATGCCTACACGTGTTCCTAACTTGCTGATTAACGGTGTAACTGGTATTGCAGTAGGTATGGCGACCAATATGGCGCCACACAACATGACAGAAGTGATCAATGCATGTTTGGCCTATGCGGAAAACCCGAATATTTCCATTGAAGGCTTGATGGAACATATCTCTGGCCCAGATTTCCCTACAGGCGGTATCATTTACGGTAAATCAGGCATTGTCGATGCTTACCGTACCGGTAAAGGTCGTCTTCATATTCGTGGTAAATATCACATTGAAGAAGACCAGAAGACTGGCCGTAACACCATCGTATTCACTGAAATTCCTTATCAAGTCAATAAAGCAAAAACCATTGAACGTATTGCTGAATTGGTGAAAGAGAAGAAACTGGAAGGGATTTCTGAGCTTCGTGATGAATCCGATAAAGAAGGGATGCGTATTGCCATTGACCTGAAGCGTGGTGAAAACGCCGAAGTGATTGTCAATAACCTGTTCCTGAATACCCAGTTAGAAAATTCATTCAGCATCAACATGGTCTGCCTGGACAACGGCCAGCCGAAGTTGATGAACCTGAAAGACATCATTGCTGCGTTCATCCGTCACCGCCAGGAAGTGGTGACTCGCCGTACCATGTTCGAACTGCGTAAAGCGCGTGAACGTGGCCATATCCTGGAAGGCTTGACCGTTGCACTCGCAAACATCGATGCGATTATTGAAACCATCAAGACCTCTGCCAACCCGGGCGAAGCGCGCGAGCGTTTACAGGCGGGTGAATGGGCTGCGGGTGGCGTAGTTGCATTACTGGAAAAAGCGGGTTCGGTTTCTGTACGTCCTGACGAGATTGAAGGTGAAGATCCAAACCGTCGATTCGGTTTAGATGGTAATGTTTACCGTTTATCTCCAGCACAGGTTGGTGCAATTCTTGAACTACGTTTACACCGCTTAACTGGTCTGGAACAAGACAAGTTACATGCTGAATATTCTGAAATTTTGGGTCAAATTGCTGAATTAACTGCAATTCTGAATGATTTCAATTTATTGATGGCAGTGATTAAAGAAGAATTGGCGTTAATCCTGCAACAATATGGCGATGCACGTCGTACCGCGATTGTTGAATCACGTATTGATTTCTCTCGCGAAGATTTGATTCCTGAAGAGCAAGTAGTATTGACCGTTTCTAAAACCGGTTATGCGAAAACTCAACCACTTTCTGATTACGCTGCACAGCGTCGTGGTGGTCGTGGTAAGTCTGCGACTTCAATGAAAGAAGATGACTACATTCAGCATCTGATTGTGACCTCGAACCATGCAACGGTACTTTGCTTTACCGATGTCGGTAAGGTCTATCGTCTGAAAGTATTTGAAGTGCCGCAAGCGTCGCGTGGTGCCAAAGGTCGCCCAATGGTGAACCTGTTACCGCTTGATGCCAACGAAACCATTACGGCAATTCTTCCGGTAATTGATGCACCGAAGAAATTTAAAGAACGTTTGGCAGACTTCAAGGCATTTGTAAAAACCAATGCTGCGAAACTGCAAGAAAATGAAATCATCAATTCACATTATGCTGAACTGGAAGCGGCACTTGCTGAACTTGAAGATGGTGCAGATGACTTGTCTGATGCATTACGTGTTCAATTGAAGCAATTGGGTGTTGAGCTTTCGGCAAGCGATCTGGATGATGAAATCATTGCTGACTTTGCGCAGCAAGCCGAAGCGGTACGTAAAAACTTCTATGTGTTTATGGCGACTGAGTACGGTACGATCAAGCGTGTAGAACTTGAACAGTTTAGTAATGTTCGTTCAAATGGTTTACGTGCCATTGAACTCACTGGCGATGACACCTTGATTGGTGTTGCAATTACCGATGGCGAACAGCAAATCATGTTGTTCTCGAATGAAGGTAAAGCAATTCGTTTTGCTGAAACTGATGTGCGTTCAATGGGACGTTCAGCCAAAGGTGTACGCGGTATGCGTGTGACCATTGGTGCCGCACAAGTTGAAGATGTTGAAGATACCGATATCGAGTCTGATGATGAAGATAGTTCAGATTCAGCCTTAATCAGCCGTATTGTTTCACTGGTAGTTGTACCTGAAACGGGTGAAGTGCTGTGTGCTTCTGAAAACGGTTACGGTAAACGTACCCCGGTAGATGACTTCCCAACTAAGAAACGTGGCGGTAAGGGGGTGATTGCGATCAAGACCTCTGAACGTAATGGTCAGTTGGTGGGTGCAGTTGCGATTGATGCCTCTAAAGAACTGATGTTGATTTCTGATGGTGGTACTTTGGTACGTACCCGTGCTTCTGAAGTTGCTCAAACTGGTCGTAACGCACAAGGTGTACGTTTGATCCGTTTAGGTAATGACGAGTTACTTGTAGGCGTAGTTTCGGTTGAAGCTGTAGAAGAAGATGAATTTATTGAAGCAGTGGAAGGCGAAGAAATTGTTGCCTCTACAGCTTTAATTGATTCTGAAACTTTGGTGGATGATGAAACCATTGCTGATGAAGCTGATACTGAATCAGATTTAAGAGATTCTGACGACTAAGTTTTGATATTGAAAAGAAGGGCGCTTAGGCGTCCTTTTTTATAACAGTAGATAATCTAATAAATAACCTGAGTTCGATATAAAAAAGAGTAGAAAAAAAGCCCTGAATTTATAACATATTGGTTCTCAATACAAAATGTTATAAAACAAGGCTTCTCGATGGATCATATTACCGAATTATTTTGTA